>CANGLG010000131.1 GCA_947454395.1 Flavobacteriales bacterium | reverse complement strand
AGTTCAGGGGAAATGTTAATTCCAATTATATAAAAAGTACCACCTTTTACGTAATCTTCATTTTTTTCCATTTTCTTGGTGTTTTCTCCTTTAACCTTTCCTCCATTTTGAAAAGGTTTTACGTCTGTATTCACCGCAAATTGTTGAACTGAACAAGACGTAAAAAAACATGTTGTTGAAGCAATAATTAGTATTTTTTTCATTAAACTAAAACTGATAAGTTGAACATGAACCTGCTGTAATAGTTACATTATCTGTTCCCAATGAATTATCATTTTGATCTTTAAGTTCAACAGTAACAACTTTTGATTTAGATAAACCAAGGTTTATTGAAGTAGATGCTTGTCCAGTTCCGCTGCAGGTTGGTTGACCATTTACCATATATTCAGATGCTACACAAGAACCAATATACTGATTATCTACATAGAATTTTAATCCTGTAATTCCTAACGATGACCATGAACCTGCTTCAGTTGCATCTTGCCAGAAAATCAACTTTTCCTGATATGTACATGTGCCATCATTGGTTTTTGCTTTGCTATTGTAATTTGTCGCAAATACATCCGTACACCCGGCTTTTTTACAACTTGTTACAGATAAAGCCATTGGAATGGCTAAAAGAAATAATAGTTTTTTCATGTTAAATAAATTTAAGTTTTGGCAAAAATACAAAAAATGTGTAATAATACAAACGAATATATGTTATAATATAACCACTAACAGTTAACATATTTACACATTAATCAGGAATTTCGCTTCATGGAAGAAATTCACATTGGTCAGCGAATCAAAGAGGTATTTGATACCAAAGGAATTACTGTCACTGAATTCGCCAGACGCATCAATAAATCAAGAGAAAACATCTATTCTATCTTTTCCAGAAAAACCATTGATACAGGTTTGTTATTGATTATTTCAAAAGTCCTAGACTTTGATTTTTTTGAGCTCTTCAGCAGGAACAATTATGTTTTAAACGAAGAAGTTCAGAAATTGCAGGAAGAAAATCGTTTATTGAAAGATTACAATACACTCCTCAGAGAATTTAAGGGGGAGTAGGTGAAAAGAACTTACTAACTTCGCATATGTCCGTTTTTCGAACAGTTGGAAAAATAAGCGAAGGATTCTACAAAGAAAAAGGATCAAAATTTCTTGCTTTTGTTGTTCCTTGTAAAACAGAAGAGGAAGCCAAAGACTACTTGAATAAATGGCGAAAAGAGCATCATTTGGCAGTTCACGTGTGTTACGCTTTTCGATTTGGTAGCGATAAAAAAGTATACAGAGCAAGTGATGATGGAGAACCTTCGAATTCTGCGGGACCTCCGATTTTAGGACAAATACAATCCTTTGATTTAACAAACGTGTTAGTGACGGTTGTTCGCTACTATGGAGGAACAAATTTAGGTGTTGGAGGTTTGATAAATGCCTATCGAACTTCTGCAAAAGAAGCCATTGAAAACGCTGAAATCATTGAAAAAGAGGATTCTGTTGAGGTTGAAATTTTGTTTTCATATGAACAAATACCACAAGTAATGAAACTCATCAAAAGTCACTCATGTGAAGTAATAGAACAATTATTTGATTTGAATTGCGTTATTAAATTAAGTTTCCCCATTTCAAATCAAGCTTTGTTAGCACAATTGAAAGGCTTTGATGGTGTTACAATGAAATAATATATTTTAGAAAATGAATTTTAAAGTAATAATTTTCAGTAGTTTGGTGTTACTAATATTGGCTTGCGGTCAACAAAAAAAGGATGAAGTTTCTCAATCAAAAACACAAAAAAATAAAATTGACTCAATTAAAAAAGTTGATAAACCTTCAAAAGGCGATATAGAAAAGAAAGAAACTACAGAACTAACTTCGTCAAAAAAACCTTCGAAACCGAACATTGTGTTTATTCCACCCGAAGTAATGCCCTATCCAGAACCTATTCCTGATCCAGGTCCAGTTTGGAGAGGAGATCCAGAATGGGGAAATGATAACGTTGGAACAATTGAGGTGGAATCGGGTAACGATGAACCTCCTGCGGAAGAAGCTTTGTCGTTTGCAGAAGTAATGCCTGAATTTCCTGGAGGATATTCAAAAATGGCACAGTTTATAATGGAAAATTTGGTCTATCCAATTGATGCAAAAGAAATGGACATTCAAGGAAAAGTTTACGTGCAATTTGTGGTAAATGAAGATGGGCGTGTTTCAGATTGTAAATTGCTTAGAGGGCTTTATCCATCAATAGATCGTGAAGCTTTGCGCGTTGCAGGTAAAATGCCTAATTGGACTCCTGGTGAAAATCAAGGAAAAAAGGTGAAAGTAAAAATGGTAATTCCAGTAAAGTTCTTGTTGAAATAAATTTAAACAAGGTTATTTTACGACGTGTTTAATTGTCGACGTGGTTTTATTTCCGTTTTGAATACTTATGAAGTAAATCCCAGGAGCAAGTTTCTCGTTGTAAACAAACATATTAATACCTGATTTAACCTCAATTTCAGATTGATGAACAATTGCACCAAAGCTATTGATTAAGCTTAAATTTCCTAAACCAATTAATTCTTCATTTACACAGATTATCTGAAAAGAATTCTCGGTTGGATTGGGGTAAGTATAGAATATCTCCTCTTCTTTTTCAGAACATGTCACTTTAATCGGCCCATAATAAGATTGTTTTCCGTCAATATCCACTTGTCGTAATCTGAAGTAATTTGTAACTACATCATTACTGTTAACATCACTCCAATAATAACTAAGTAATTCATTAGATGTTCCAGCTGCCTGAATTGTTGTAACTACTTGCCAATGTTCGCCATCTCTTGATTTTTCAACATCGAAATAAGCGCTGTTGTGTTCGGAGGCAGTACGCCAATTAAGTTCAATCGTTTTATCAGAACAAATACCATTGAAACTAATTAATTCAACAGGCAATGGTTGTGCTCCTCCTCCCAATGTTACATCAGAAAACTTTGGAAAATTGTTTACTGTTAATGTGTTCGCAGAAGAATTTACACTTCCTATTAACTGCTGCCAGCTTGTTTCACCGCTACCTTTTCGATACATTGCGAATGTCGATTCGTCATTTGATGTGTAATTGCCAAGACCAGCAGTATTATAATCAAAAGTAAGAGTAGCGTTCAATGGACTGGCAGTTGTGCCATTCGTTGTAGGGGTTACTCTAAAAAATCTTTCAATTGGTGCATTTCCTAATCCATCGAGACCAGCTGCATCCACACTCAACAAGTTGCTTCTATGATATCTTTCGATGGTTGTACTTCCCATAGATTTACCATCAGGTAGAGTAATTGTTAATCCAAGTCCACCAAAATCTGATGTTCCTCCATTACCTACATTGCGCGTTGTGACAATCTTTCCGTCTCCAAAATCAAAAACCTTTTTACCATTAATACCTTCAATTAATGACGCATTTGAACCGAGTGTTAAAGTATGATTACCAAGATTAAAATTTGCCGTTACAACCTGAATTAAACCATTAACAGTTATGTCACTTGCCAAAGCAACTGCAGTATCCCCTGCTTCAATCTGGTCACCATGAAAATTGAGATTATAAAAAACATTGTTTGAATTTGAAGAACAACTAATTATATGAGCATCCGAATGTCCTGATCTGTAGTGAATTTCAACAGTACCATTTCCGGGATTGAATGTAGATGTCCCTTCGAATTTTAGGCTACCACCTTGAACTTCAAGAGTAGGTCTATTTGAATCTAATGTTAAAGTTGCTCCAGATTTTAATACAAGGTCATTTTGAACGGTTAATCTTGAATTAGCTCCCGAAATTGTTAAACTTGAGCCATTCAAAAGTATTAACGAATCGATACCACTTGAAATATTACTTGTAACTATTGGATTATTAAGTATGCAATTACCAGATCCAACAATAATACTTTTATTAGTTGTTGGTAAACTTGATGCAATACTCCAAACGTCATTTAAACTTTTATAATACCAATTACTCGCACTATTGAAACTTGAACTGTTACTCCCACTCCAGATATAGTACTCCTTACCTAAAATAGAATATGGGACTACAGGTGTATTAATCGTATTTGCAATTGAATTAGATGTCGCTGGTGAACCAGTTACACAATTCGCATTGGATGTCATTAAAACACTGACAAGTTCGGTGTTAGAAAGCGAGGAAGTTGTAAAAGTATTACTATTTGAACCAGTATTAACTCCATTCACTTTCCATTGATAAATTGGTGTTGTTCCACCGTTAGTTGGTGTTGCTGTAAATGTAACCGAGGTCCCTAAACAAAAAGAATTATCTGTATCGCTTGATGACATACTTACACTTGCAAGAACACTAGCGTTAATTGCTATACTTACTGTACTACTGTATGAAGTACCACATCCATTTGATGCATAATATCTTACTTTTTTACCATTATCAGCGGATAATAAAGTGTAAGGAACAATGAGCGAAGAAAATAAATTACTGCCAACCGCCGTTTCAATTTGCCAACCTTGAGCTGTGATCGAAGAACCATTGGCTGTCATTGAAGGAGTTGACGGATTGTATATTACACCGGCACAAACAGCAGAAGGAGTTGATGGAGTGGCAACTGTAGGTGTATTATTTACAGTAACAATTTTATCATCAGAAACACTACATCCATTTGAAGTTGCTGTTAAAGTATAGGTAGTTGTTGAGGTAGGAGAGGCAGCTCCAGGATTTTGGACGGATGAATTAAATCCACTTGGTGATGATGTCCAAGCGTATGTTATAGCTGAATTTGAGCCTTGACTTCCAGTTATAATTACATCATCAATAAACCAGTTATTAATATTATATTCATTTCCATTGTGTCTGAATCGTAATTTGAAATTTTGACCATTCAAAGCACTTAAATCAACGTTTGAAACAGTTGTAGCTGTGACATCACTTGTAGGTGATAATGACCATCTTGAAGTCCATGTTATACCATCTACGGAAGATTCTAAAGTCAATGGTCCTGCAGTAGATGTGTATTGGTCTACGAAATGTTTGAAAGAAACTTTTAAATTGATCCAATTAGCAGCATTTATATATTGAGAAACAACGTATGCGTCAATTGATGCTGATGAACCAGATGATTGAAATCCAATTTCTGGGGCTGTTCCTCCTGCAGAATGATTATTTGTAAAAGTAAACCATTTATCAACGTTATTTGTTTGCCAGTTTACTGTACCGGAAAAATCAGTCGTATAAAGTGTACCTTGAGTATAGATGATTGAACCGATGGCGCTACCTGTTAAGGGGGTTGATGTTCCTGAACATATTGTTGCATCTGCTCCAGCATTCACCAATGTTGGTGTCGAGTTAACACTGATGTTAATTGTTGTGTTTGTTGAACAGCCATTCAAATTTGAAGATGAAATTGTATAAGTTGTTGAAGATGAAGTTGAAGTAGGTGTTCCTGAAATCAAACCAGAGGTACCATTAATGGTCAATCCTGTCGGTAAAGATGGAGAAATTGAAAAGGATGTTGGACTGCCTGATGTTGTAGGTGTTTGGTTGGAAATCGCAATGTTTTGACAGAAAATGAAAGGTGAATTACTAAAAGCTATGGATAAACTACTTGTTGTAAAACTTGTTTGCGTGCCGTAAGATGTTCCGTTATTATTCGTCGCGTAAGCTCTAACGTAATAAGTTGTATTTGGACTTAGGTTGGATAAATTAATTGTAAAAGTACCGGTAGTTCCAGAAGATGTAACTTTTGTATTGGCAATAGTTGGATTCTGAGAAGTGGCATAGCAAATCCCTCTTTCTGTAATAGCACAGCCACCATCTGCTGAAATATTTCCACTTGATGATGCAGAGCAAGCGGTAATGGAGGTAGCTGAGGTTGTTGATGAAACAGTTGGTAAAGTACAAGCAGAAACACCAGTAACTCCTATATCATCAAGATAAACACAGTTACATTTACTACTGCCATAATCGCTTGTTGTACTAAATTTTAAAACGCAGTTTGATTGACCGACGTAGGCAGATAAATTATAAGTTAAAGTGACAAATGAAGATGTATTATTAATTGGATTGGTAGCAATTGTGTATGGGAAAGTAGTCCCACCGTTGGTTGAAAGGTAAATTTTAAAGCCACCATTACTTCCATTATTTATCAATTTAATACTGAGTGTCGCAGATGATAAATTACTTAAACTAAAAGAAGGTGAAATCAGGTTTCCAATGGAACTGTTTGCCGCGAAGTAAGTATCAAAATAACTACATTTATTGTTGTTTGGATAACTAGAACAGTTGCTATACGGGTTGATCCCAACTGGTTGATAACAATTCGTTCCAGAGCAAGACACAGACCATCCAGTGCCAGGAAAAGTTGTAAAATCATTTGTAGTTAAAACGGTTACCTGCCCTGAGGAAACAAAGAAATTAAAAATTAAAACAAAGCCCAAAAAGGACATTGAAATCAACTTTTTCATAGCCAAAACAACTT
>CANGLG010000130.1 GCA_947454395.1 Flavobacteriales bacterium | reverse complement strand
TATCAAACTTAATATTTCATCTCGGTTTTTTAAGTTATTTACAACTTCGGAGTGAATAGGGTGAGCAATGAACAAAATAGCTATCACTGCACTAAAAGTTGACGATTTACCTTGAAATAAAACCTGAAGCATTTGAAAAATTAAAAATCCACAAACACCGTAGAGCAAAACGTTTATAAAATGAGAGATATGGACACGGTTTTCACTGTTGGAAAATAATGACCATTCGATAGCGTAACTCAAGGTAACGATTGGTCTGTACTCGTAATTTTGCTTATTATCAGTCGCGTAATTTGATTTAAAAATCGCAACAATTCCTCCTATTCCTTTTTCAACATTTGTGTTTGACTTTCGGTCGGTTGTGGTTACTAATTCATCGTCAAGTGAGTAACCATTCGGAATGCTATTTCCAAAAAATATAAAAGAAGTTGCAATCGCAATAAAAAACATTCTTCCTTTCGTGAAAAATGGTGTTGCTTCTATTTTTGTTTCTTGATTTTTCTTTGCCAACGTGAGAATTTATACGAAGATACAAAACGAATTTTATTTTTGACAAATTAGAAACACTTCTGAACCTTGTCTTGGTTTGATTGAATTATAACACTCCTCCATTGAAACTTTAGAGAAATTAGCAGAAAAGTAAGTGTGGTATTCACTAACATTTCCACCAAATGGTGGTCCACCTTGAAATTCACGGTTGAATAATACACCAACTAATTTTCCGTCTTTTACTAATAATTCTGAAGATTTCTTGGAATAAGCCATTCTCAAAGTCGGGTCAATTGCACAAAACATTGTTTGTTCTATAATCAAATCGAATTTCTCATCGAGCTCGAAGAAATCTCCATTTAATAATTGACTTAAAGGGAAATCAGGTACACGTTCTTTGAAATTATTTAATGGGATTGAAGATAAATCAACAATGAAAACGTTTTTAAATCCAAGGTTAAATAAATATTCTGCTTCATAGGCATTTCCACAGCCAGGAATTAGAATTTTGAGTTCTTTATTTTTTAATTGGTCGATATATTCTTTAAGTGGGGTGGAAGGGCCTCCAATGTCCCAGCCGGTCTCTTCGTTTTTATAACGTTCACTCCAATAATCAGCGTTTAAATCAGTTTTCATTAGCTTTCCTTTAAATGCGTTTCTACGTGCTGAAAAACGAGTTTTCTTCTAAGAATTTCTTCACGAAAATATTTTTCTCGTTTTTTTCTTTTTACTCGTTTCTTATAAAACCCGAAAAGAACAACATTAAGAACTTGCTGTCCAAAACTCAGTTTCGGGTCAATCTCAATATCAATTTGGCTAAGCAATTCAAACATTTCATTGATGTCGGGTGACAAATCCAATTTGATTATTTGTATACGTACATTTTCAACGCGTTCATCGAATTGCTTTAAAAAGTCAATAGAAATCTCTTTTGATTTAATTAAACGATTTGATTGAAAATCAATGTCTGTAAATGCTTTATATAATTCGTCAATACTCATTCAATTGGTTTAGGAAACTTACAATGACTGCAAAAATACGTTTTTGTTCTTCGTTCGTTAAGCAATAAGGTGGATTGATAAAAATTATATTACCTAATGGACGAATTAACAGTCCATTTTCTAAAAAGTAATTGTAAGCGACATCACGAATTCCTGAAAAATACCTTTCATTTTTTGAAGTGTTTAATTCGATTGCCAGAATGGTTCCTAGGGAGCGTGATTCGGCAACTGATTTGTGAGAACTAATTTGTTTTGAAAACTCCAAGTTGTTTTTTGAAATGGCATGAATTTTATCCCAAGTTTCTTCTTGGGCAAAAATATCCATACTAGCACATGCAGCGGCGCACGCCATAGGATTTCCCGTAAAAGAATGGCCATGTAACAAGGCTTTTGATTTTTCATCGGAAAGAAAGCCGTCATAAATCCATTGTTTAGCTACTGTCAAACCAAGGGGTAAAATACCACCGGTTAATCCTTTTGAAAGACAAATAATATCCGGTTCAACAGAAGAATGTTCGAATGCAAAAAGTTTTCCCGTCCGGCCCCAAGCGGTCATCACTTCATCAAAAATCACGATTGTTTCGTGTAGCTTTGCCAGTTTAACTAACTTATTCAGGAAATGAACAGAATACATTTTCATGCCTGCAGACCCTTGAACCAGTGGTTCTAAAATTAACGTAGAAAATTCTTTCGTTTCTAATAGTTTTTCAGCGTTTTTGAGAACTTCATCTTCATTGCTTTCCATTGGAAAAGGAAGAAAATCTACATGAAAGAAGTAAGGTTCAAATGGAGTATTGAAATACCCTCTTTCTCCAACGGACATGGCTCCAAAGGTATCTCCGTGATAAGCGCCTTCAATCGCTAAAATTCGCTGTTTTTTTTCATTTCGGTTGTGCCAATACTGAATGGACATTTTAAGGGCTACTTCTACAGCAGTTGAACCATTGTCAGAGAAAAATACTTTATTGAGGTTGTTCGGTAATTTTTCAGAAACGCGCTTCGCTAATTCAATCGCTTTTGGATGTGTGACACCTGCAAAAATCGTGTGGTCAATCTGATGAAACTGGTCTTGTAAAGCATCCGCAATATGTTCGTTTCCATGTCCATGAACATTTACCCACCAAGAAGAATTGCAATCAAGGTATGTTTTTCCGTCTTCAGCAATCAAGGTAGCATCAATTGCATGCGTGATTACCAAAGGTTGTTTTTCTGTTTTTGCTTGTGTAAATGGATGCCAGACATATTTTTTATCTTCTTCCTGCCAATTCATCAGTTAAATTTTAATTGTGTATTATCTTGCTTTAAGGACGTTGCGAAATTAGAAATGGTTTTCTGATTGAGTTCTTGAAAAATTGGAATTCTGAAAAGTGTTTGGATGCCGGATATTTTTTCAATTATATCTTCTGTTCGAGCTAATTCCTCACCAATGAATATGATACCTTTAATTGGAATTTGACGTGTATTTAGTGCTTCAATTGTCAGAAGTGTATGATTGATACTTCCTAAGTAATGTCTGGATATTAAAATTACCTCTAATTTTAAGTTTTTAATTAAATCAGCGATTGTAATTCCTTGATTATTAAAAGGAACAAGTAATCCTCCTGCGCCTTCTGTAATTAATGTACTTTCGAATTCAGGAAGAGAAAAATCAGTCATTTCGATTTTTACATGATCCATTTCAGCTGCTGCATGAGGCGATAATGGTTGACTTAATAAGTACTTTTCTGGGTGTATTATTATTGGAGAACTAACCAATTTTTTTATACTCGAAGAATCCGTTTCACTTCCGGATTGAATGGGTTTCCAATAATCAGCATTGAGTAATTCACAAAGTACTGCAGAAGCAACTGTTTTTCCAACGTCAGTGCCAATACCAGTAACGAAAAACGACTTTTTCACTTAAATATTTTTATAGGTTTTTATCTATTTTTTTACGAAAATAAGCAAGAAACTCTCTGTTGCCATCTCCTCCAAGAATCGGGGATTCAATTTGTGATAAAAACTCCAAGTTGTTCAATAAACACATGTTTTTTATTCGTTCAATTACCTCGGTATAAAGTTTTGATTCTGTTACGATTCCGTGTTTATTTAAGTTGGCTTTACCTACTTCAAATTGCGGCTTAATTAGTAAAATAACATCTGAATTTGGTTTCAAGAATGAGTGAACAAAAGGAACTACTTTTTCCAAGCTAATAAATGAAACATCTACAACCAATCCATCTGCTGGTTCCGGAATCAATTTGGTTGTCAATTCCCGAACATGCGTTTTTTCAAGATTAACAATTCGTGGATCTTCTTTTATTTTGGTGTGTAGCTGATTTGTTCCAACGTCAACGCAAAATACTTTTTGAGCATTTCGACTCAATAAAACTTCGGTGAATCCACCTGTAGAAGCCCCAAGGTCTATAAAGGTTTTATTAGCGCAGTCAATTTCCCAATGCTCCAACGCAGCCAAAAGTTTCAAAGCACCTTTGGAAACCCAAGGAATTTCCTCTGAAATCATTTGAATTTCAGCATCTTCAGGGAATTTTTTGCCGTTTTTGGTGATTAATTTACCATTGACGAGTACCCCAAATTCTTCAATGATTTGTTCGGCCCTCACTCTGGAAGAAACTAATTTCCTATCTACGAGCAATTTGTCTAGTCTAATGTCTGACATTGATTATGAATATTATTTTAAAAAAGAGTTTGTTCTTAGTTTTGTTGATAGTTCTTACGGTACAAAAACGTATCTGACTGTTTGTCTCCAACCATAAATTTGTAAATCAGTTTCAAAATCCCTTTCTTTGATTCCTGTTAATTCTCGGATATTAATAATGAATGTCCGATTCCGGAATTCTTTACACGTGGCATCATTTGAGCGAATGGCCAATTTAACCTGTCGTACAGGAACCATTGCATCTGATAAAACTTCATTGCCAATCATCTCAACCACATCTTTTCCAGAACATGAACCGTCATATTGAACTGAGATATACAATAAATTGGCATCTAAAAAGACATTTTTCACTTCATATGGGTCAGAATCCGGAGTTTGTCCTATTCGTGCTGCAAAATCAATCGATTCCAAAGGCTGACCGTTTGGGATAAAAACCCCTTTGTTGGAACAAGAAGTCAAGCAAGTCAAGCAAAAAATGGAATAAAGTATCGTTTGAATAAATAGTTTCATGACTGAAAACAATAAGTTCTGCGAAAGTAGTGTAATTTTGCCATCGGATGAAAACAAAAACGCTTAAAAAGAACAAGGTGAATGTCGTTACGCTCGGATGTTCTAAAAATACATTTGATTCAGAAGTAATGATGGCGCAGCTGAAGGCGAATAACTTTGAAGTTGAACATGAATCGTTAGAAGACGACGCCGAAATTGTAATCATAAATACCTGTGGCTTTATTGATAATGCCAAGCAGGAATCCATTGATACAATCATTCGTTATGCTGAAGCAAAGGCAGAAGGACTGGTGGATAAAGTGTATGTTACAGGTTGTCTTTCGGAACGCTACAAAGACGATTTAGAAAATGAAATTCCCGAAGTAGATGCTTTTTTTGGGACTCGTGAATTGCCTCGCTTATTGAAAACATTGAAAGCAGATTACAAGCATGAATTGGTTGGGGAACGTTTGTTAACAACGCCAAACCATTATGCTTACTTCAAAATTGCAGAAGGATGTGATCGTCCATGTTCGTTTTGTGCGATTCCATTAATGCGCGGAAAACACCTTTCAACGCCCATTGAAGATTTAGTAAAACAAGCGAAAAGCCTTGCTGCCAAAGGAGTGAAGGAATTGATGTTAATTGCACAAGATTTAACGTATTACGGATTGGATTTATACAAGAAAAGAGCGCTTTCTGATTTGATGAAACGTCTTTCTGACGTCGAAGGAATCGAATGGATTCGTTTGCATTACGCTTTTCCGAGTGGTTTCCCGATGGATGTGTTGGATGTAATGAACGAACGTTCCAACGTTTGTAAATACTTGGATATGCCTTTGCAACACGGTTCGACCAAAATTCTTCAAGCGATGCGCAGAGGAACCACGCGTGAAAAAACGGAAGAACTCATTGCTGCAATTCGCGCGAAAGTTCCTGATATAGCTTTGCGAACGACCTTAATAGCAGGATATCCAGGAGAAACAGAAGCTGATTTTCAAGAAATGTATGATTGGGTGGAACGCAGTCGTTTTGACCGTTTGGGAATATTTACATACTCTCATGAGGAAAATACACATGCATTTCAATTCAAGGACGATGTCAGTGCAAAATTGAAAAAGAAAAGAGCGGATTTAATCATGGATTTGCAGTCAGGAATAAGTTACGAGTTGAATCAACAGAAAATTGGAAAAACGTACAAAGTCCTATTCGACAGAGTAGAAGGAGACTATTTCATCGGTCGCACTGAGTTTGATTCGCCGGAAGTTGATAATGAGGTTCTTTTGAAAAAATCAGATGCTTTTGTTCGATTAGGAGATTTTGAAAATATACTAATTACTAGTGCTGACCATTATGATTTATATGGTTCGGTGGTTGTTAGATAATGAAAAGGTTGTTTTATTTCAATTTCCTTTTGATCATAGCGAGTTGTACTTGCGGTAATAAAAATGAAGAAGCCTCTTTGTCAGTTTCTAAAAAGTCTGATGACAAATCCATCTCCATAAACGACAGCACATGGGGCTATGAAGAGTTTAGGAACGATACACTCAAAATGGCTATTATTAACCATGCTCTTAAAAACTTTGTAATTGAAATTAAGCTAAACAAGCAAACAGTTAAGTACGATTTAAATAAATTGCAAATCCCATTTAAAACGCCTTCATTAGCTTGGGTTAATAAAGAATTTGCCTGTTTCGATACTTGGTGGTCTGGGCCGTTTTCTAAGTGTTTTTTTGTTCCTTTAAAAGATTTAAATAATCCGATATATATTGACAAAGACATTCAAGCAACAGATAAAGTAAATAACAATTTTGTTTAT
>CANGLG010000129.1 GCA_947454395.1 Flavobacteriales bacterium | reverse complement strand
TTTTAACTACCACCATTTTTATGGATCATATGATTACATTGGTGCTTCGAGCAAATGGTATCGTGAAGAAATTCGTGTTATTAAAAATGATAAAACAATTTATTCATTCAAAGACGCTCAAGGTTTCAGAAAAGGGAATAACCAAAAACTAAATGTCGCTTTAATCCCTGCATTTGTTTATCACTACGGATGGGTAAAAGATCCGAGAGCGATGCAGAAAAAACAAGAATCATTTCATCGATTGTGGCATGATGATAAATGGTTGGAAGAACATGTTTTAAAAACAGACGCATTTGAATACGAGGAACATGTCAGCCAATTAGCCTTGTTCAAGGAAAATCATCCAGAAGTTATGAATGATAGGATAAATAATAAAAATTGGAAATTCGAATACGATATTTCGAGAAACAAACGCAGTTTTAAAGATAAGTTCAAAGACTTTTTACTTAAAATCGGAATCAATGCAAGTTATCAAAATTACCGACTTGTAGAAAGATTTAAATACCTTGAAAATTCAAATAATCAAAATTAATGAATCTCGAATTTACAATATTTTATCACATGCCCTCGTCCTGTAAATAATTTCTCGTAATGCGTTTTTATGTGAAAAATATCTTTGGTTTCCTGATCCAAATCTTCAGGTAAACTACCATATAAATCCCAAGTTGATTCAAGACAATGGTACTTCTGTTCTGTTATTTGTTCTTGTGTATATTCAAACAACAAATCACTGTCCGTTTTCATGTGAACTATGCCGCCTTTTTTTAATATTTGACGATATCTAGCGATAAAAGGTGGTGAAGAAAGTCGCTTATTCGGTTTCTTTGGTTGTGGATCAGAGAAAGTAAGCCAAATTTCATCAATTTCGTCCGCAACGAAGAAGTTTGTAATAAAATCAATTCTTGTTCTCAAAAAAGCAACATTATCCATTCCTTCTTCCAAAGCCTCTTTGGCACCAATGTAAATTCTGTTTCCTTTTAAATCACAACCAATAAAATTTTTATTCGGATATTTTTTACCAAGTCCAACGGAATACTCTCCCTTTCCACAGCCTAATTCTAAAACAATTGGATTGTCATTCTTAAATACCTCTAACCTCCACTTACCTCGCAAATCAGAAATTTCATTCATTGCTGGTTCAAAGACATTTTTAAATTCTTTGATCGCTGCGAATCTTTTCAGCTTATCTTTCCCCACAGAAACTTTTTATTAAGAATTAATTCGATCTTTAAAATCCTTAGACCCTTCATCAACTAAAACTTTCAAAACATTCTTTTGTTTGTTTTTCACCTCAATATGTACATCGGCACCATCAGAATCCATCTCAAAAGTAAGGTAATCAAAAAGTTTCAAGTATCTATCTGCATCTTGAAAATCAAAATTATTCATGTCTAACCCGTTAAAATTGATGAACAAACTAATTGGTTTTTTACCGAAATTCTCACAACCTTTTGGTAATTTCAAACCACCTTTTCCTTGCAAATTCTCTGATGAGGTTACTCCAGTTAATTCAGTTCCATTTAATTCAAATTTTGCCATGGATTCTGAACCATTTTCAACAAATCCCTTAACTAAAGGCAGACTTGATTTCCCTAGACCAACAAAAAAATTAAATTCCGGTTTGAAGCCACCAGTTGCGTCCGGTTGTCCCATCAATGCAATACCAAGTTTTCCTGAAAACAACCCGGCTAATCCATCACTACCTAAAAACGCCATAGCCATTTGTGCCTGACCACCAGCCTCTTCAGCAGCTTGATTTAACAAATTTGGAGCATATTTATTCAAAAAACCCTGAATTTTCTTCATGTCTATGTTCATAGCAAAAGCTGCTTGCGGTTGACCTGAACCCAATTTTGAAACAATGTTCATTGAGTTATCTCCAAAAGCGATGTATTTTTTTAATTCTTCAGAAAAATAATTTTCTGTTTTCATGTTAATAGCTCCAGTTTCAAAAGTGATTACAGTTTTCGAATAGGAATCTTTCGCCATTTCTGCTAACTCTGTTTTTTTAGATTCTTCCATTTTCAGTACTTTCTCTAGGCTATTGTATGATGATTCAATGTCCATTCCTATTACAATATCTCCTTTAGAAGAAAGAATTTCATTTACTTTATTTTCAGGTAAATCTCCTTTTAATCCATCAATTGCATTTTCTATAATTTTCTTTCCTTCCGTTAAACCCTGTCTTGTGACAAAAATTACAGTTTGATCAGTAATTGCAAATGCCACATCGCCACTTTCATGGTAATCAAAAGCTTTTGTTTTTTCCAAATCATAACCTCTTTTCTGTATATTGGCAACCAACGAATCACGATTTTTAACCTCTGCAAAGGCGTATATTGTTGGTATCTCACCGCTAAGTGATGTCGCTCCTTCCATTGCAAAATAAATGGGTTTATCAGTACTTATAAGCTTTTGAATTACAGTTACTTCTTTAGAAATTTCACTACCGAATTTATCAATAGACTTATACTCTGATTTGTCTAAAATTGCTTTTACGTCAACATAACCAAAGTTTGAAATATTGGAATTACTTTCTACAAAAGCAGCAACATTTTCCGTAATGGAACGATTTTCATTAGAGCTACACGATGCCAAGACAATTACCGCAACAGTAATTAATAGTATTTTTCTCATTGAAACAGAATAAATTTAGATGAAACGAAATTACAATTTATTTTATTGTTTAAACAGTAATGAATTGAATTGTAGCGATTATTTTTGCACAATGCACTATGTTGAACCATATTTCAGTTGGAGAGGCTACTACATTGCTTCAGAAGACCCTAATTCTCCTTTTTATGGGAGGGAATACAGCGAATTTGAGTTCACGAACAGTGTATATGATTTCTACATTCATCCTCAATGGGAATCGATTGGCTCACCAACTTTGTATATTAAAATTCTATTCGCTGATTATGAGGAGGGATATACAATTATTGAAATGATTGGTGAATGGAATGATGCTATTGAAAATGACATTATGATTTTAAAGCGAGACATCATCGAACCGATGATTGAACAAGGAATCAATAAATTTATTTTAATTGGAGAAAATGTCTTGAATTTTCATTATTCCGATGATTGTTATTACGAAGAGTGGTTTGATGATGTTGAAGATGGCTGGATTGCTCTAATCAATTTCCATGAACATGTAATACGCGAATTTGAACAAATAAACATTGATCATTATTTTGTTATGGGAGGTGAATTGGAGGAAATCGAATGGCGTACCTATAAACCATATCAATTTTTTAAAAAAGTAGATGAATTGGTGATGAAACGAATTAATTAATTTTTGACAACTTAAATTGCTTATTTAAGTTCAATGTTAATTTCAATTTTCAATTTATAATTACTTTATTTCCAAATATTTTACTTTTAATCTAGTCATTAGTATTAAAAAAGGTTTAAAACCGATTTCGATTAAAGATCTACAATAGTAATTTACATGTACTGACAAGTTACAACATTTGACATTAAACTTATTTTACATATATTTAACTTTGAGAAAATAATTTAAATTGAAAAAATATCATTTAGTATTCGTTTTTATGTGTTGTTTTAGACTAGGATTTAGTCAATGTAATATTGTGGTTTCAAATACCAATGATGCTGGAGCTGGATCTTTTCGACAAGCAATTATAGATGCCAATGCATGTGCGACCACTCCAACAATTACATTTACAATTTCTTCAGGGAGCACAATAAATTTACTTTCCGATTTACCTGCAATCACAAAAGCTAATTTAACGATTAATGGAACTACGGCAACGGGCTTTGCATACCCTAATTCAATGGTTACAATTAATTGGCAAAATCGAATAAATTGTCTTCAATATAATGCAGGAGCCAACTCAAATGTGTTAAAAGGATTAATCTTTTATGATAATTATCTTGGTAATGGTGATGCCGCAATTCGAGTTTCTGGAGGAGATGCATTGTTAGTAAATCAATGTAGGTCCTACAATTCCAGAAGAAATTTTGTAAGAGTCTTAGGAGGTACAAATGTTAAATTAAGACAAAATCAATGTGATAACTTCAGTAATGACGTTTTAGCCGATGCAGTGGAAGCAAATAGCGGTAGTTTGATTGAGTTAAGTAACTCTACATTTACGAATATCCCAAGGAGAATTTTTGAAATGAATGGCACTGCCAATGGAGGAACGAGTGGAAAGGTTGCTTTTAGAAACAATACTATTACCAATGTAGGATATGAAGACGGTAGTTCCGGACAAAAGGGTTCTCATATTTTTAGTTCATATACAGATCACACTGCTGTTTTTTCAGTTAAAAATAATTCTGTTAATTCCAGCTCCTCTAAATTCATTGATTTATTGAATACAAATGGACAATTTAGTTCTTTGAATCCAAGAGATTCAATTTATGGCAATACAATTCTTAATGTTAAAGGTATAAATACAATATATGTTGAGCAATACTCTGGAAATATAACCTACGGCGGTGTAATTATTTATAATAATACACTAACAGGAACAGGGATAGGATTAGATCCAATAGATCAAGTTATCTTAATTAAAGGCTGGTCAGGACAAAATTATATCGGAGCTCAAGTTGCATATAATTTCATTACCAATTATCATGGTAGTGCAATTTTATGTAGTTATAGTGATAACACGGCAATTCAAGATAATGCAATTTATAATTGCTCTGATGGGGCATTAGTTGAAATGATTAATGATTGCGACAATGCCTCTATTTTTAATAATTTTTTTGGCACTGATTATTCTTGTGTTTCAGGACTTTCTTTATCTCAAGGATCAACTGTAGAGTTAACAGACTGTGATAATTGTTCAATTGGGGGAAGTAGAGGACAATGCAAGGGAAATGTAATTGTAGCGAGCGTAAACAATGGATCTAGAAGAGCAATTAATGTTGCCTCAAATTGCGAAGGAACTACATTAATTCAAGGTAATTATATCAATGTTTCAAAAGATCAAGGCGAATGTATTTCAACATCATCAAGTCAAGCTGTATATGCTGAAAATTCCATAAGCGGTTCAAAAATTACAATTGGAGGTGACTCACTAAATATGAGAAATGATATATGTGGAGGAACTAATGGTACAGGGATTGATCTCAATTTTCAACAAACTACCTCAGGTAATTTAATTCAAGGAAACTTAATTGGTTGCCGTAGTTCTGGATGCCCGATAAACGGTAATGATTTATTATATGGGATAAGAATTCAAGGGTTAACAGGTGCAACAACAATTGGTTGGGGAAATGGAACTGTAACTCAAAATCTTATTAATAAAATTGGATACTGTGGCGAGGCAATCAGAAATGAAAATAGACCGAATATTACTTGGGGTGGAGTTCTTTGCTGGAGAAATACCGATGCGAGTAATATATTTTTTAATAACGGAGCAGCCGCAAATGGTGGTATTTCAGCGCCAACAATAACTTCTGTTAATGTCACTACTGGAGTAATTAATGGTACGAGTGCAGGAGGAATGGTTGACGTTTACCTATGGGATGGCCCTCTTTCCCCTCAACTAGGTTATTCAAATCAAGGGTATAAGTTTTTAGGTAGAGTAACTGGTTCTCCATGGACTTTGAATTTAGGAACACCTATCACTACTGGAGATATTGCTGCATATCAAATAAATGGAACTAGTTCTTCTGGTTGGTCATCGTTTGATGTTTCTACTCAAGGACCTTATGGAAATTTAATATGTTCTCCTCTAAACATGCCATGTTGGCAAGCAGGAGGGTGTACAATACCAATTCCATATGCCCCAACTATAAGTTCAATCGTACAACCTACTTGTAGTGTTTCGACAGGAACAATTAATATATCAGGGTTACCTTCCTCTTCAAATTGGTCCATGACTGTTAGTCCAAGTGGTAACATAATTAACGGTAGTGGTAGCACTTATATCCTTAATACCTTAAATCCAGGAACCTACAACTTTACTGTAAGTATCGCAAGTGGTGCTTGTATTTCAAGTACATCTCTTGATGCAAATGTTCTGTCTATTCCGGGTACTCCAACTGTTGGAACAATTACACAGCCTACCTGCTCAACAACTTCAGGTTCGGTAATCTTGAATGGATTACCTGCAATTGGAAATTGGACCATTACCGCGTCTCCTGGAGGAGCTACTATCAGTGGAACAGGAACATCAACAACCTTTGGAAATCTATCTTCTGGAAACTATTCTTTTGTAGTTACAAATGGAACTTGTCCATCAAATGCCAGTCAAAATGTATTAATTAATTCAGCCCCTATTAGTCCTTCTATACCAACTATATCTACTACTTCTGCTACTTGTTCTGCGAACGGAACTGCATCCATTAGTAATTTCACAGCTGGACAAACTTATGTCTTTTCTCCTTCGGGACCAACTGTTAGTGCCGGAACAATTAGTGGTTTGACAGCTGGAACTAACTATACTGTAACGGCTGGGAATGGTTCTTGTACTTCGGCAGCTAGTTCTTCTTTCAATATCGCTACTCAATTAACTACTCCTTCTATTCCAACTACATCTACT
>CANGLG010000128.1 GCA_947454395.1 Flavobacteriales bacterium | reverse complement strand
CAGGGATTTATTTCATTCAATTGAATAGTATTAAAAATGAAACAAATAATTTAAAACTTATCGTTCAGTAAATTACGTGTTCGTTTTTTGCATCCACTTGGCAACATATTTACCTATAATGTCAAATTCAAGGTTAACCTCATCACCCACTTTTATCGCATGAAAATTGGTATGCTCGTATGTAAATGGAATAATGCAAACTGAAAATTGATCATCTTTAGAATCAACAACAGTCAAACTCGTTCCATTTACTGTAATTGAACCTTTTTCAACCGTAAGTTCATTATTTTTATAAGTAAAAGTGTATTTCCAACTTCCATTTTGATCTTCAATTGCAACACAAGTCCCAACTGTATCTACATGACCCTGAACAATGTGTCCATCCAAACGACCATTCATTTGCATGCAACGTTCTAGATTTACTTTGGTTCCTATTTTCCATTGATTTAAATTAGTTTTATCCAAAGTCTCTTGAATTGCTGTTACTGTATAATTATTTCCTTCAATTTGAACAACGGTCAAACAGCATCCGTTGTGGGCAACACTTTGGTCTATTTTCAGCTCACCAGTCATTTCTGCACGCATTGTAAAATGTATGTTTCCTTCTTCTCTCGTGATATTTGTTACCTCAGCAACCTCTTCAATTATTCCTGTAAACATATACTTTTATAATTTTTAAATCATTTCTCTTAAATCCTTGATATTTAATTGAATGGATTTTCTTCCATTGAATTCGTTTGTTTCTAAAGTGTAAGCCATTTCGAAAGGAATACCACTTGCCGCCTCTGATTCTTTTTTTGACATGTTGAAACCAATAGCGTCATATTGAAGACGTGAATTTGGTTGCACTACTTTCAATTTTAAATGAAGATCTTTCAAAATTTTGGAATCGGTAGTAAATAAATTGGAGGTGTGAAATACGGGCTTCATATTACCCGGGCCGTGTGGTTCAAGTGCCTCAATCATCTTTTTTAGTCGAGGAATCTCATTTGGTGATTCTCCTTTATGAATTTCGTTTAATTCTATAGAAATATCAACTTGCTGCACAGGATTTTTATCCGTAATTGAAATAGACGATGAAACAACTTCTTCAAATTTCATTCTGAATTTCTCTAAATTTTCAGGTTTTATTGATAATCCGGCAGCATGTTTATGTCCACCAAATTGTTCTAATAAATCCTCGCATTGCAACAAAGCTTTATATAAATCAAAATTATTTACGCTTCTTGCTGAACCGGAAATCATACCATTGGATTTAGTTAAAACAATTGTTGGTTTGAAATGTGTTTCAATTATCCTCGAGGCAACAATTCCAACCACACCCTTGTGCCAGTTTTCTTTATATACTACAGTAGATGACATATTAGCATAACCCGGAATTGATTCAATTTGTTTCAAAGCTTCTTCGGTTATTTCTTTATCAATGCCTCTGCGTTCCGTGTTGTCAGCATTAATTTCTCTGGCAAGTCGAGATAGATCATCTAAATCCTCTGAAATCATTAAATCAACTGCTACTTTACCAGTGCGTAATCTACCAGCTGCATTAATTCTTGGGGCAATAGTAAAAACGACATCAGTTAAATTTAATGGGAACTTTTTACCAGCCAATTCTATTAATTCTTGAAATGCTGGTCTTGGATTTGCGTTGAGTACCTTTAATCCATGGTAGCACAATATCCTATTTTCACCTGTCACGGGAACTATATCCGCACCAATGCTTATCGCCAATAAATCCAAATGATTGAACAAGGTCTGAAAATCATATTTCTTTTGAATAAAATATCCTTGTAGTAATTTAAATCCGACACCGCAGCCTGACAATTCCTTGTACGGATATTCACAATCGATTTGTTTTGGATCAAGCACAATGCAATCAGGAACTATTTCTCCAGGTTCATGATGGTCACAAATAATAAAATCGATTTGCAGTGATTTGGCATATTGCACTTTCTCAGCTGCCTTAATTCCACAATCCAAGGCTATTATTAATGAAAAATCATTTTCTTTGGCAAAATCAATTCCTTCCTTACTAATTCCGTATCCTTCGTTGTAACGGTCAGGAATGTAACAATCGAGTAAAGTTGTTTCATTTTTTAAAACACCATACAATAATGCAACAGCAGTTGTTCCATCGACATCGTAATCTCCAAAAAGCAGAATTTTTTCTTTTCGCTCAATTGCTCGTGAAAGTCGATTTACAGCATCTTGCATATTTTTCATCAAAAAAGGATTATGCAAATTACCCAGCTCAGGTTTAAAAAAATCTTTCGCTTGTTGATATGACCTTATCCCTCTTTGGTGCAATAAAATTGCTATTATTCGATCGACTTTTAATTGTTCTTTCAACTCATTAATTTCATTTTCAGGTATTTCATTTTTCATCAACCATTTTTTCTCCATATCAGTTTTTCTTATTTAAGTTAATGAAAAATATCCTTTGAAAAAACTGAAATTTTAAAATTAATCGACGTAACTCAACTTCAACATGTTTGAACCTCCTAAATCTTCCAATGGAATGGAAGCGATATTAATAACAAGATCTCCTGATTTTAGGTATCCCTCAGATTTCATTATGTATTTGATATCTGCAATTGTATGGTCTGTACTAATTCGTTTATTATAGTAAAATGCTTTCACGCCCCAAACCAAGTTTAATTGGGAAAGAATTTTCTCATTCCCCGTGAAAACAAAAATATCTGTATTTGGTCGTTGAGAAGCTATCTTGTATGCAGTATATCCAGAAAAGGACATAGTTATAATTGCATCTGCTTCTACACGTTGTGATAACCTACACGCATTGAAACAAATGGAATCCGAAATAAAGCGAACCTGATTTCTTTCAGGGAGTTCCTCTTTATTGTATATTCCATCGAATGTTTCCATTTCGTTAATGATATTTGTCATCGTTTTTATCACTTCTACAGGATATTTTCCAACAGAAGTTTCACCTGAAAGCATTACAGCATCTGTTCCGTCAAGAACTGCATTTGCTACATCGTTTACTTCGGCGCGAGTTGGAGACATACTAGAAATCATCGTTTCCATCATTTGGGTAGCAACGATGACTGGTTTTGCTTTATGGATGCATTTTCTAATAAGCATTTTTTGAATCAATGGAACATTTTGAAAAGGCACCTCAACACCCAAATCGCCTCGAGCAACCATCAAACCATCACTCTCTTGAATGATATCGTCAATGCAATCTAATGCCTCTGGTTTTTCAATTTTGGCAATTACTTTTGCGTGACTACTTTTAGCTGAAATCCGGTGTTTCAATTCTATGATGTCTCGCGCTGAACGAACAAAAGACAATCCAATCCAATCCACATTTTGATCAAGTGCAAAATCCAAATCCAATTGATCTTTCTCCGTAAGAGACGGTAATGAAATTTTTGTATTTGGGAAGTTCACACCTTTTTTGGAAGAGAGAATTCCACCTTGGATCACAACGCAAATTATTTCAGATTTTCCATCCGTCGATTTCACTTCTAAAACAATTTTTCCGTCATCCATCAAAATACGCTCGCCCGGTTTTACATCTTGAGGGAGTTTCGAATAATTGATTGAAAAGCGTTCCTTATTTCCTACCACTTTTTCAACAAGTACTTTTATATCTTGTCCAACATCGAGCATTACGCCATTGTTTTCCATTTCATTGGTTCGGATTTTTGGGCCTTGTAAATCAGCTAAAATGGCAACATTTTGTCCTAATTCTTTATTCAATTCACGAATGGTGTTAATTGCCGCCTCATGATCATCATAGGAACCATGAGAAAAATTCAATCTACAAACATTTAATCCTGCAAGAATCATTTCTTTTAATACTTCTTTACTGCTAGATGCTGGTCCTAGTGTAGCTACTATTTTTGTTTTTTTCATTTCTTTATGTTAAATATTCTGCAAATTCAAATTTCTCGCTTTGTAATTCAAAAACGGCAACTATTCCGTTAATTTTCCTCAAATCATTGATAAATTTTTCTAAATCAATTGTTAAATTATCCTTTATGAAAAGGAAGTAATCCATCATATGACTTTCACTGGAGACATATCGATTATTTTGTTTGTTTTTTATTAAATAAAAACGAGTAAGGTTTTCTTCATCAAAAAAAGAATAATAAGAAAAGGCATTTGTTTGTTTGCTTTTTTTATCAATTAATTCTAGGGTTTCATTTACTTTTCCAAGTTGGATGCTCAAAATTGCATTTAATTCCCAAGCCAAACGATAATCAGCGAAAGGAGAAGATATACCAAAAACATCGAAATCTTCTTCATTTTCAAAATTCAATGTGTATTTCTTAACCTTTGTCATTATGGTTCAAAATTAGTGAACAATATGTTTCCACGTAACTTTCTCAAAGATTTGTTCTTATTCCTAATTAAAATTGCATCGTGGATAAATAATTTTACAAATTTTAATACCCGAATTTATTTTAATTAATTTTGGAGCTTAATTGAATTTTAGCAATGTCGCATTTTCTCCGTTTTTCCCTTACTTTAATTGCTCTTCAAAGCTTTCTGTTGTTTGCACAACCTAATAAAATGATGACAAACAAGGATAATTACAATTGGATGGCAGGAGCTTCCTGGTTGTTGCTTGATGATGATGGTAATGGGACTAACCCTTTTAATTTTAGTAATTATCACTCAGCTGTTTATCCTACACGTGCCTTTTTTGACAAATATATATACAACGGTTGGAGTGTTGAAGGTTCGTTAAGTTTTCAAAAGTACGATAATACAAAGCTTGTAAATGATTCTCTTGGGATTGATGGTAAACTTTTCGCTTTTGATGTTCATTCCAAATATTCGTTTTATAAGTTTCTTGGAAAAAGTTGGATTGACCCTTACATTATAGCAGGTGGTGGAATTTCAACACGTGATTTAGATTCAAGAAATACGGCTAAAGCAATGTCAATCAATGCAAATATTGGTGGTGGAATTAATTTTTGGGTTTCTTACAATGTTGGGATTCAATTACAATCTGTAGCTAAGTTTTCTCTCAACGATTTTATGGGACCTTCAAACTACATGGCTCACACAGCAGGATTTGTTTTACGCATTGATAATGCATCAGGTGGAGAATCTGGAGAGTTTAGCAAATCAAAATACAAAATTAAAAAAGGCAGAACGAAAATCAAGCTTCCAAAAGGCAACAAAAAGAACAGTGAGTCTTAATTGTTTTTTATGTTAAAGCGCTTTATTGTGCGCTGATTACTCGTTATTATTCCAAAGAAATATTCACCATCAGCTATTTGGGTCGAATCATATCTAATAATGTGCCCTCCTTTTTTGAAATGTTCGCTTCTCAATTCAATTATTTTTTCATTTTCTTTCCAAATTGAAAATTCAACTTTCATCAATTCAGGAGTAACAAAATAAAATTCAATTTCACCTGAAGCAGGATTTTTTTCTAGACTATACAACGTACAATAGGACTCTAAATTTACCTTTCCCTTACTAAGTCGTTTTAATAATAGACGGTACAGAATTATTAAAACAAGTATTCCAAAGGAATAAAATAAAACATCTATTAACTTTTCCATACTATAATGATATTACACCTTCTATTTTACTTGCTTTCTGATACTTTTCAATGATGGCCTCAACTGAAACGGCAACTTCTTTCACACTTATACTCACGTAATTTCCTTTCCCTGATTCATGATAGGATATTTCAGCTGTTTCGTGATCAAAAAGTGCTGTTACCAAAGCTAATTTTTCATTGTCATTCGGAATGATAAATTTAAAAAGATACAAATTGGGCCATTCCATTAGTTCCAATTGTGCTTTCAGCTTGTCAAAAACGTCCATTTTACAAAGGTAAGTTGGATTTTTGTAAATCAACTTAAACCAACAAACTTTAACTAATTTTTCAACAAATGGTTTTTGTTCTTAACTCTTTATTTTCTTCTGATTAATTTTACAAACTCATGAAGTTATTTTCAAGTGCATTAATAATTAGTTCAGCCTTGTTGATTGGAGTTGGTCTTCTTCAGAAGAACGATATCAATAATAAATTCGGATTTAACTTTAAAAGAAATAAGAAAAAATCATTTGACTGCGGTCAATATGAAAAAAATCAATTTAGCAATTCCTTAAATAATCTATTGAAAGACTATATTTTTATTTCAGAGAAGGAAGGGATTAAACCTGCAAGAAATTTATCTGAATTAAAATTAAAAATTAAAAATAGTCAATTGATTGGTGTAGAATCAGGGAAAGGTTTTGTTTTGGATACTTTTTATTTTTCATATGCTGTGTTAACTCCTCCATCAAAGGAACTTCTAGATACAATAGGCAATCGCTTTGAATTGAGCCTACGAAATACTCCACTTAAAGGGGCTAAGCTCATCGTAACCTCCATGACAAGAACACTTTACACCGTTTCCAGACTTGTTAAACGAAATCGCACCGCGGTAAATAAAAGTCCTCATCTAAATGGAAATAGTTTTGATTTCTCCTTTTCTAGATTTCAAAATACAAGAAATATTACTCCATGTGAAAAAACTTTTCTTCAAGAAACTATATCTAAAATTCTTTTAGATTTGAAACAAGAAAAACGCTG
>CANGLG010000127.1 GCA_947454395.1 Flavobacteriales bacterium | reverse complement strand
GATTATTCCTTATTAATTGGTTCGTTGTCTCACAATGATGATCATGGAACAGATGATACCGGTAGAACATTCAATATGATGGAAGACGGTTCAGAAACATTATCCAGAGAGGAAGTTGCTCAACTTGCTGCGCGTCAAGAAAAGTTCATTCAGAATTTGAATGCAGCTTTGGTTCGCATTGAAAACAAAACATATGGTGTTTGTCGTGTAAATGGAACTTTAATTCCGAAAGAACGATTACGCCTTGTACCTCATGCAACGATGAGCATCGATGCTAAGAATTCTCAAAAATAAATGGTGAGAAAGAAACTCCGCATTGTAGCGCTTGTTGTTATTTCTCTTCTAATACTTGATCAAGCAGTAAAAATTTGGATTAAAACAAGTTTTTCATCTGATGAAGTGCGTTATGTTTTTGGTCATTGGTTTGCGCTTCATTTCATCGAAAATCAAGGAATGGCTTTTGGGACCACTTTCGGTTCTGCAATATGGCACAAGTTAGCATTGAGTATTTTTAGGATTTTTGCAATTGCTTTCATCGTATATTATATTTATCGTGAAGCAAAAAAGTCTGAAGTTCGACTCGAGTATTTAATTGCAGTTGGCCTTGTACTTGCAGGAGCCACTGGAAACCTAATAGATTCAATGTTTTACGATTTTTTATTCAGCTTTAATCCATGTGAAGGATTCAATCAACTTCCAGGATCTGGAAAAATGATGAATTGCAAAGATTATGGATTCGAATATCCAGTTGAAGTTCGTTATAGAGGCTTTTTACTGGCGAATGTCGTGGATATGTTTCAATTTGAAGCATATTGGCCAAAATGGATGCCAGTTGTGGGCGGAGAACAAGTTTTTCCGGCTATTTGGAATGTCGCTGACTCATGTATAACTGTTGGAATAGCGTGGATAGTTGTCAGACAAAGAAAGTTTTTTCCAAAAAAAGAGAAAATCGTAGAAGAGAATAATTAGAAATTCCACTTCATACTTCTGTCGTCTAAAATAGCAAACGACAATTTGTAATGCGCTTTTGGAGTTGAGAAATTCCCATCGGAAAGTACACCATAAATACCTATTCGTAGTCTTCTTCTTGAAAGTTTGAAGTTTCGCTCAAGACCGGCCAATACTTCAAAATGCTGATAATTCTGTTCTTTTACCCAAAGCGCACCCACGCCTGCAACCATTCCTATTCTGGTTTTTTTCATGAATGGAATTTTATTTAAGATGGCGCCATTGTCGTGATGAACAAAGTGAGCTTCAAGAATCAAATCTTTGGAAGGTAACGTAGTATCGAGACCTTGAAATGAGTAAAGTGGGTTTGAAAACCAAATGGGGTCACTTCGACGCTGGTATTTATAGTCCGGATCTCTCACAACTTGGGAGGCAAGGAATTTCCCTCCGGCTACACGGTAATTGGAGGTGCCAAGAGTACCAATTTTAAATGTTTGTGCTATTTCCAATTGTAAATATTGAAAATTCACATCGCTACCAAAAAGCCTTGGGACACCCACTTGATAATAAGCACTAAATGTTGGCCAAGCAGAACCTAAAACAACTTTACGATAGGGTTCACGCATGTATTTTTGCTTTGGAACAAAACTCAATGAAACATTGGAAACATAAGCTTGATAGGTACCGAATGTAAGTGGATCATTGTTAGGTAATGAATTATCAAACAGAGTAACGAATTTATAACCTTTTAAACTTCGTCTTTCTGAAAATTCACCGTCCATTGAAAAGTAAAGTCCATTTAAAAGTTCGTATTCTAGACTTAGGCGCATTTTTGTGGATTCAATGAAATTTTCACGTTTGTATACTTGTGTAATTGCGTCATAGGTTCGAATCGCATCGAAATCGTGATTGAATGCAGCCCTGAAGTAACCGAGGTGAAATGGGTTGAATTTGTATTTCCACCAAGTGTCTCCTTTCCAATCATTATTCATTAATCCATAAGATATTCTGGTGTAGGAATCCAACGTGCGTTCATCTTTCCATTTTTTGAAATAATCAAAACTGGGTGTTAGCCTTGGACCTGCAATAAAAACTGGTTGTATGACAGTTGCTAGTGACCCTATTGTCCATTGTTGTTTTTTCGCTCGGGTTCTGTGATCTATTCCAAACCAAGCTACTTTCAAAAATGTGATTTTATTGAAAATTTTATCAACTGAATCAAGGTATTCTTTTCTGTTTTGGTAATCACGAATACTGTCCTTTGCAATAATAAATTTACGTTCTTCATCTGATAGCGTTGCCGGTCTGATATTGGACCAAAAACTGGTATCTTTTTCATAAGCTTCTTTTTCCGTGACAGCAAGTTCTGTATTAAAAAACTTATTTGAAAAGATCGGCTTAAAGTTGTAATTTGAAAACAAGGCTTGCGTTTGGCACTTTGAGGTTTCATTTTTATATTTCACACCGTAATTTAACGTTTGAGATTTCAACACGCACAAGGTGTCTCCCGGATGGTCGAATTCTTGTTGAATGGTAAAGAAATCATACACAAGTAAATTACCTTTGTTCATGGTCAATTCCAATTTTTGAACTAACCAAACTGTGTCAATGACCCATATGTAACCTTCAAGGGTTGTTGTAGCGATATTTCGGGGAATAATTTTAATTTTTGAAATCATTTTTCCGTTCTCCTCATATTTTTCCATCAAACGGTACTTGTAGGAGAGAATCCCAGGACTCGAAATCGGTGAACTAACCGGAGTCTGATGTAAATCATCTAAATGCAATAAGTTTTCGAAAAAATTGAAATTGGATTTGACAGTTGTTGTATAATAAAGCGATTGATCCGTGCCTCTCAACGTGTAAGCATTTCTAATTTCCTTTACTTTATTCACTGGAGCGTAACTTCGATTAAGTTGAACCTCAACGAGATTCATTTTATCCGTCCAACTCAGTTTTTTATCTTTTTTATCTGCACTCTCAAGTGGATCTGCATCAGTTCGTTCCTCATCGTTTTTTTTCTCTTTTTCTTTGATATCCAATTTCTCAGTTGCTTTAATGTAAACATCCACCGAGTGAGGGTAATTCCATGGATTTATTTGTTCTCTTTTTTTGATTACTTCCAACATGATTTCTCTTCCCGGATTGCTTTTTTTAGCAGTGATTTCAACCCCTTGCAATTCCTGTACTTTAATTGGAAACATTTGAATATCACGTGTTATATCCATATTACTGATACTCACATAAGCTTCTCTGTCCTGAAATCCAGTCGCGCTAAAAACAAGAAAATACTCACCTGGCATTAAGGAAAGTTGGTATTTTCCACGATCATCGGAAACCGTTCTTTGTTCTGCATTATTTTTTACGAAAACTTTTGCATAAGGAATTGCATTGTTGTGCTCATCAGAAATTGTCCCAATAACAAATTGTTGTGCAGAAACCTGAAATAAAAAAACAATAAAAAGGGAACTTAATAAAAAACGCATCTGATGTTTAGACAATTAAAAAGTCATTTTGTTACAGGTATGATTTAAGAATTCAAAAATAATCGGAATGAAACAATTTTTTTTGAAATTTATTTTTTTGCTTTATTCAAATGAAGAACTGCTATTTTAAAGTGATAAATGGATTTTACTTTTTTTCATCCCTTGCTTTTTCTTTCATTTCTTGAAGGTAATTCATATGTTTTTTCATTCTTCGAATCATAAAGGTTCTCAAGAGAAAAGCAAATAACGCTATAAATGCGAAAATGTAATTATACCACCACTTATCAAAACCTTCTTTAATTCCGAAGTATGTAATTCCTAAAAACATTACAATTGAGGCAAATAGCCAAAAGTAACGCATGATGTTTGCATAAATATTCATATTTTTTATTCTATTTCTAGTTCTTTTTCCAATTCAATTTTACCAGATGGTTTAAGTAACTCATATTTACTGAAATTCTGATTGGTTTTTATTCCATCTCCAAGAACAATTCCTTTTGGTGACTTTATAATTACTTGGGAAAGTGAATATATTGAACTGTCTTTCTGATTCCAAAAAAGTGCTTCCGTTTCAAGTGTTTGTTTTTTTTCAAAGTTGAATAAACGAACAGAATCTTTAACTAAAATTGTTCCTTTCGTGTAGTTGATCTCTCCATATTTTGCACTCAGAGTAGAAACCACCTCTCCTTTTTCGGAGAAAAAATTTACTCTGAGGCTGTCTTTAACTTTCGATATAGACTCTTTACCTCTAAACGTTTCTGCTATTGCTGCGTATATTTCCACTTTGGCGTATCCTGAATCAGAAAAGAGTACTCTCAAATTTTTAGTGCTTTCATCAGGTGCCTTTGTGTCAAAAGTGATTTTCTTTATTGTTTCAAGATCATTTTCACAAGAAATTAGAGCTATTAGAACCAAAAAACAATAGCGTATTTTCATCTTAGTCAAGCTTTCTTTTTCTGAACCAGCGGTCAAAACTAGCTGGAGAAACAATCAATCCAAAACTTAATCCAATAAAACTTTCTTTTGTTGTATTTTCTTCTGCTACTCCCCTATTCCCTAAAGTAACCGCGAGGTTCAAGGAGGAAAGTCCTTGTTGTGCAATAATCGGCATTCCTAGTCCGAAAGTAATACCTTGTTCAATATATCTATTGCCACTAACAGTTTGATAAGGAAGTTTATTTTGATAAATCCCAACACGGTAATTGAGTTTTTCAAGTGCTTTTAAGGTGGAGATATTGTCATAAAACTTGACTTCCGGAGTGAATTGTATTCCCATTCCAACTTTCTCAGAATTTAAAGAATTCCATGAATTTACTTGGTCAAAAGTATTAGAAACTCCGGCAAATGAAGTATATGAAGCTAAAACGGTTAATTGCGGATGCAAGGTTCTTGTTTTTCTTTTCCAGTCATGTAAAATTACTTGATACGCTAATCCAAATTTTGATTCAACCCCGTAATTGATTTGTCCTTTTGTTTTTGTGTAATCCAAGGTATCATAAGTGGAAAGTGTGTTAACATTTGTAGCTGAATAAAATTCATTCAAATGAGATGCACTTAAATTTTGGTTAGGAGCAAAAACAACTGATAATGTAATTTCTTGTTTTTTTCCAATTGCTTGTCTGAAAAAAGTTCCCAATTCGTAGTGAAATGCTTTCATTTGAATGCTTTGACGACCGATTCCACCTGAATTTGTGTTGGCATCAATCAAAAGTGCCTGTCTTTCATTTGATACTGTTCCAAATAAATAGGACGCATTTGCACCAATCGCAAATTTTGTTTTTTTCTTCTGAATAATTCCTAAAGAAAACCCAAGGTATAAATCTTCTATGCCTCCTTTTCCTGAATAAGTGTATTTCAATGAATCTGCTCCAGTTGATATACTTTGAGAAAATGAATAACCGCGACTAGAAAATGGTTTCAACCCGAACGACAAACCCATGTTTTTCTTCATTTTAAAACCAAGTGCGAAGTGGTCAGCCATTGCAGATAAACGATATTCGGAACGACCATTATAAGAATATTTTGATTCTCTCGCTTGAAGGCCAATTGAAAAAAGCGTATTTCCGGTGCTCATTAAACAATAAGATGCCGGATTGAAAAAATTCAGTTGTGAAGAATCGAAATAATTGAAATTATTATTTCCCAACGCATCATAAATGGAGTGGTTTCCATTTGCTCGTTCACCTAATCCGTAATATGAAAGAGCATTTGTAGTTGAGGATTGAGCTTTCGCTCCAAAAAGGAACAAAATGAAAATAAAACTAATTAGTTGTCGCATTCAGCTTAAAAATTTCAGAAATTCCTTTCAGTGTTAAGTTATCGTCTGCAAAGATGTTATTTTTTTGAGGGAAATCAAAATTTTGTAAATCTCCTCCTGTCATAAAAATCGTTAAGTCGGGGTATTGAGATTCATATTGCTCTATCATTCCCTTGATTTCCGAATACATTCCTATCTGAACGCCTGACTGAATGGATTCAAAAGTGTTTTGTCCAATTAGTTTCGGATTCGATATCTTTGGAACCAAAGGCAAATTGGCAGTAAATTGGTTGAGCAACTTGAAACGCATATTGAAACCAGGAGAAATTGAACCTCCAACGTATTGATTTGCACTATTGAGAAAATCAAATTTAAGACATGTACCGATGTCGATACTAAGTTTTGGACCCAATGACGGATGAGCAGACATGGCAGCCGCATTACAAATCCTGTCTATTCCCAAGGTTTCAGGAGTTAAGTACGCGCAGTTAAAGGGGAGTTTAACACCCGAATTAACAACAAATAAATTTTTAAATCGCTGCTCTATTTTTTCCAATGTTTCAAGTTTACGAACCGATGAAACGGCCACTGGTAATTCAAGGTTTAACTGGGTAAAAAGTTGTTCTTCATCCTGGAATCGTTTCGTTTCAGTTAATTGACCATTCACCAACAAGCCGGATTTTATTTCCGTGTTGCCAAAATCAAAACAATAATAGGATGAAAATGAAGCCATAATCACAAAGATACAATGGAAATTAAGTTTTTTTGTTGCTTAATTGATTTTGGAAAGAAAAAATTATTAAATTTGCATCCACCAAGAGCTGGTACCTTAGCTCAGTTGGTAGAGCAAAGGACTGAAAATCCTTGTGTCCCTG
>CANGLG010000126.1 GCA_947454395.1 Flavobacteriales bacterium | reverse complement strand
GCATTCAGATTAATTTAAATCCATTTACACTAATCGGTGCAACAACTCGTTCCGGGTTATTGACTTCACCATTAAGAGCGCGTTTTGGAATTAATTCGAGGTTGGAGTATTACGATTCGAAAACACTTACCATGATCGTGGAAAGAAGTGCCGGATTGTTAAATATTGAGATTGACGAAGATGCAGCATATAAAATTGCAAGCAGAAGTCGAGGAACTCCACGGATTGCGAATGCGCTACTTAGAAGAGTTCGCGATTTTGCTCAGATAAAAGGATCCGGAAGAATTGATGACGCAATCACGGAATTCGCTTTGAATGCTTTAAATGTTGATGCCAATGGCTTGGATGAAATGGATATTCGAATATTAAAAGTCATTATTGATAAATTCGGTGGCGGGCCAGTCGGATTAACAACAATTGCCACAGCTATTGGAGAAAATGCAGGAACCTTAGAAGAAGTTTACGAACCATTTCTAATTCAAGAAGGATTTCTGATGAGAACACCAAGAGGACGTAAAGCAACGGAAAAGGCTTTTAAACATTTGGGTAAAGACATGGGCTGGGTTCAAGGTGGTTTGTTTTAAAACTATGCAATACAGCAAATACAAGTCTAAAATAAAGCAAAAGGCAAGCGAACTCGGTTTTTTTTATTGTGGATTTTCCAATGCTGATTTTCTAGAAGAAGAAGCACCAAGATTAGAGGATTGGCTGAATAAAAATCAACATGGAAAAATGTCCTATATGGAAAACCATTTTGATAAACGCCTTGATCCGAGGTTGTTAGTTGATAATGCAAAAACAGTTATTTCTTTTTTACTGAATTATTTTCCGGAGGAAACGCAAAAAGACGCGGATGCACCTAAAATTTCAAAATACGCTTACGGAGAAGATTATCATTTTATCATTAAGGATAAATTAAAGGACTTGATCCAATTCATGAAAAATGAAATTGGCGACATCAACGGTCGAGCATTTGTCGATTCAGCACCTGTTATGGATAAAGCATGGGCTAAAAAATCAGGATTGGGATGGATCGGAAAAAACAGCAATTTGATTCATCCGAAAGAAGGTAGTTTTTTCTTCATTGCTGAATTAATCGTTGATGTTGAATTCGAACCGGATGGACCAATAAAAGATTATTGTGGAACATGTACCAAATGCATTGATGCTTGTCCGACAGAGGCTATTGTGAATCCATACGTCGTGGATGGATCTAAATGTATTTCCTATTTAACAATTGAGTTGAAAGACGAAATATTGCCCAAGGAGTTCAAAGGTAAAATGGAAAATTGGATGTTTGGGTGCGATGTTTGTCAAGATGTTTGTCCTTGGAATCGTTTTTCAAAAGCGACAAAAGAAGATCGATTCAAACCCACCTTTTCATTACTGGATTTATCAGCTTCAGATTGGAACGATTTGAACGAAGAGACATTCCAAAAATTATTTAAAAAAAGTGCTGTAAATAGAACAAAATTTGAAGGACTACAAAGAAATATTTCCTTTTTGAAGCCCTAAATAGGATTCTTTGAACAGAACTTTTTATGCTAAAAATCGAATGTGAAAAACTAATTTTAATCCTTGTTGTTAAGCAAACATTCTGATTAAATTTGTTAGTCTAAAAGTGTCAGAAAAAAGTTAAGTTAATGGAAAATAATAAGGAGGTTATCATAATCGGTGCAGGATTGGTGGGTTCGCTTTGGGCAGTTTATATGTCGAAAGCTGGATACAATGTAACTATTTACGAACGACGTTCGGATATCCGAAAAGCTGAAATTTCTGCAGGAAAATCAATTAATTTGGCACTTTCAGTTCGTGGATGGAAGGCATTGGATGCCGTGGGGGTAGGAGATGAAATTCGTGAAATTGCAATTCCAATGTACGGTCGTATGATGCACGATTTAGAGGGTAACTTGACCTATCAACAATATGGGAAAGAAGATCAAGCTATTTTTTCTGTTTCCAGAGGTAAGGTGAATGCCAAAATGATGGACATTGCTGAAAAATATGGCAATGCAACCATTCACTACAATACAGAATGTCGCAATGTAAATTTGAATGAAGGAATTGCTTTTTTGAAAAACAACTTAACAGGTGAAGTATTTCAAGTAAAAGCAGATTTGATCTTTGCTGCTGATGGTGCATTCTCAGCGATTAGGTATAACTCAATGCAGAAATTGGATCGTTTTCAATACAGTCAAAATTACATTGCTGATGGTTATCGCGAAATATTATTACCAGCGAATCCAGACGGAACTTATCCAATGGACAAAAATGCACTTCACATTTGGCCTAGAGGACGCTTTATGATGATTGCTTTGGCAAACGAAGATGGTTCGTTTACTTGTACCTTGTTCATGCCGCACGAAAATGACGAATTTTCTTTCGATAAATTGAATTCAAAAGAAGCTGTAAATAAATTTTTCCAAACCGTTTTCCCGGACTTTTATGAAATGATGCCAAACATCGCGGATGCATGGGAAAATCATCCGTTGTCGAATTTGGCAATTATTCGTTGCTACCCATGGACAAAAGGTAAAGTTGCTTTGATGGGAGATGCAGCACACGCCACTGTTCCTTTTTATGGTCAAGGAATGAATGCAGGTTTTGAAGATTGTACCGTTTTATCCGATTTAATGAGAAAACACAACGAAAATTGGCAAGCTGTTTTTGAAGAATATAGTTTAACCAGAAAGCCTGACGGTGATGCACTGCAGGACTTATCGTTAGAAAACTATTATGTGATGCGCGATTACGTTGCGGATCCCGCGTTTTTATTAAGAAAGAAAATTGAAGCAAAATTCAGTGAATTGTACCCAAATAAATGGTTGCCGTTGTATTCACAAGTGACTTTTAGCAACATTCGATATAGTGTCGCTTACAAGCAAGGTCAGGCTCAAAATGAAATTATGGATCAAGTGATGGAAATGCCTGAAATTGAAAAGAACTGGAACAGTGATGAGGTAATGAACAAAATGCTTGAATTGAGTCACGATTTTAATTTTTAAAGATGAAAGTTCAATTTTTTATCCTATTCTCTGCTCTTTCTTTCTCATTTTTTAGTCAGGGTGGATTTAAAAAGGGAACCAAAGGGAATGATTATATCATGGTTACAAATGATGGGATTCAATTTGCAGTGGGAGCAACCTACCTCATGCCATCTAAGCCAATAAATGGAATCATTACGGATAACACAGGTGCAAGAGGAGATTTTGAAATAAAACCAGAAGGTAAAATCGGTTTTTTTGCCGAGTTTGGAATGGTGCATTTTCCCAAATGGAAAGGAATTCCGATTAAACCATTGAAAAAAAGTCGCATCATGGATTATGTGGATTGGGGATTTGGATACAGGCAATACTCAGGTACAGAAACAACAAGATTGGATTATAAAAATGCTTTAGGACAAATTATTTTAACGCAAACTGGATCTGGCGAGTTCAAAAATGGGTATGTTTTTGGCCAATTTGCGGCTCACACTTTATTGTATGTTGGAAAAAAGAAAATTGATAAGGCAAGAAAATACTTTATTGATCAAAGTTTAGGCTTCAATTTTGACTACAATCTTTTTCAAGGAACGAAAGTTTATGATAATAATTTTACACAGTACCAAGCCGAATTGAAATTTCAAAAACCATTCATGGCACAAGTTCATTATTCACTTGGTTTTGGAATACGTTTAAATCGTGCATGGATGATGATTCCAGGTGTTCAATTACCAGTTGTCGGAATATATCAATGGAATGGTTTTAATGCTAGAATGAATTGGTTCTCATCGCAATATTGGCCAGTTCAGGTACAACTTAAATTCATGAAGTTGTTTGAACGAACTCCAAAATGTGGAGCCTATGGCGATCCAAGTGATTCAGAATTTGATAAAAAATCTAGAATGGGGAATTAATTTTTCCAGTTTTTGTCAATCAGTTTTGGAAGTTTTTTCCGGAATTTTTTTATAACAGTATCACGGTTTGAGATATTTCCACAACGCAAAACATCTCTAAAAATAACTTCATTGTTTCTGAAAAAAGTAAATTCAAAACTTACGGATGTTGCTTCATCTCTGTAGATGTGATATAAACTTGCGCGATTAAGCATTTCGTCAAAATTTACTTTACTTTCAGATGGTTTAAATTTCCGGTCATAACCTCGTACATTAACTATCACGTAAGTGTCATAACCTTTGTTTTTAATTATGTTTCGGATTGAATCCATCACCAAGTTGGAAGCAGGATTTCCTTGTTTTAAAATGTTAAGAGATGGCAATGCTTTAATTCCGACATTGTTTAAAATTTCTGTTACATTCACCTCTATGGCGTAACGATCTTCTGGTTTGTCAAATTGACCAATAACAAGTGCATTTTTTAGCTTAAGACCTTGAGAAAAGGCGATAGGTAATACACCTAGAAATAAGATTATAAAAAGTATTTTCTTCATGTTGTAAATTAAAATACTTCTCGAGCTATGGCTTTAACGGAAGAAGAATTAGACATTGTGTAGTAATGAATGCATGGAGCTCCAGCAGCTTTTAACTCTTTTGATTGCTCGATTCCCCATTCAATTCCAACTTGTTCCGCTGCTTTGTTGTCTTTGCACTTTAGCAATTCATTTGACAATTCAATAGGATAATCAATATGGAAAAATTTAGGAAGGAAGGATATGTGAGCAAGAGTTTTAATAGGCTTTAATCCTGGGATGATCGGAACAGAAATTCCAATTTTCCGACATTCGTCAACGAAAGCAAAGAATTTTTTATTGTCAAAGAACATTTGTGTAACAATGTATTCGGCTCCGGCATCAACTTTACGTTTCAAATTCTGCAAGTCGAATGATAAGTTCATGGCTTCGAAATGTTTTTCAGGATACCCAGCAGCGCCAATACAAAAATCAGTAGGTTCCAACTGTACATCATCCATCATGTAATTCCCTTTGTTCATATCTGAAATCTGATGAATTAAATCCTCTGCAAATGCATGTCCATCGGGGTGAGGTCGAAAAGTGCTTTCAGTTTTTATAGAATCACCTCTGAGTGCCAGTACATTGTCAATGCCTAAAAATTGAAGGTCAATCAACGCATTTTCAGTTTCTTCTTTGCTAAATCCGCCACAAATTAAATGAGGTACAGCATCGACATCATACTTGTTCATAATCGCCGCACAAATTCCAACAGTGCCAGGTCTTTTACGAATGGCAATTTTTTCAAGTAACCCATTCTCTCGTTCTTTGTAAATGAATTCTTCCCTGTGATAGGTTACATTAACAAACTTTGGTTTGAATTCCATTAACGGATCAATACCATCGTATATGGATTGTATGCTTTTCCCTTTTAAAGGAGGTAGAATTTCAAAAGAAAACAAGGTGTCTTTTGCGGCATTAATGTGTTCGGTTACTTTCATTTTTTATTGCGTGGATGCAAAGATACTTCTTTCTATTATTGAAACACTGAAATTCAGATTCTTATTTAGAGTAACAGAATTTACTTTGTTTCCTCAATGGCTTCAAGAATTAAGTTTCCAGCGTGAATAATTTCTTTTTCAGTGATGTTGAGAGGTGGAGAAAGTCTGAAACTGTATGGATGAGATAAAAACCAAAATGTAATCAATCCTTTTTCTAAGCATTTTTCAACTACTTTAGCGACACGTTCTGAGGATTCCATGTCAAAGGCAAACATCATCCCGATTCTGCGAATTGCTTTTATTTCTTCGTTTGAACCAATTATTTCTTCTATTAATTTTCCTAGTCTTTCAACTTCCTGAAAATCAATTTCTGATTTCAACACTTTCAACAATGCAGCAGAAGCAGAACAAATAACGGGATGTCCTCCAAAAGTTGTGATGTGACCGAGCATCGGATTATTGGTAAAAACATGCATTTTTTCTTTCGATGATACAAGTGCGCCAATTGGCATTCCACCTCCGAGCGCTTTCCCAAGCGTTAAAATATCCGGAATGACATTAAAATGTTCAAAAGCGAAAATTTTCCCGGTTCTCCCCATACCACATTGAATTTCATCAAAAATCAATTGCGCTCCGACTTCTGTGCAACGTTTTCGAAGAGCCTCTAAAAATGCTTTTTGCGGAACACGGACACCGGCATCTCCTTGTATAGTTTCGATTATTACCCCAGCTGTTTTTTCCGTGATTTGATTTAACATTTCAACATCATCAAATTGAAGGAATCGAACATCGGGTAACAGGGGACGATATGCTTGTTTTTTTATTTCATTTCCGGAAATACTCATTGAACCGTGTGTACTACCGTGATATGAACCTCGAAACGCAACTAATTCAGTTCGTCCTGTAAATCTCTTTACAAGTTTTATCGCCGCTTCATTGGCTTCTGTTCCTGAATTTACGGTGTAAACACAATCCAATGTTATTGGTAATATTTCAACAAGTTCACGAGCCATTTCATTTTGAGAATCCTGAATAAATTCTCCATAAACCATTACGTGTAAATGCTTGTCAATTTGCTTTTTTATTGCTTCAATAACTTTGGGATGACGGTGTCCGATGTTGTTAACAGCAACACCAGATATCATGTCCATGTATTGCTTGCCATTTTTATCATAAATGTAG
>CANGLG010000125.1 GCA_947454395.1 Flavobacteriales bacterium | reverse complement strand
CTCTTCTTATGAAAAGAATTATTTTTGTGTAGATGAGTGATTTCATAGTTTCAGCCCGTAAATACAGACCTCAAACCTTCGATACAGTCGTGGGTCAAAAGTCCATTACAGGAACTTTGAAAAATGCAATTAAAAACAATCACCTAGCTCAGGCTTTTTTATTTTGTGGTTCAAGGGGAGTTGGAAAAACAACAACTGCTCGAATTTTAGCCAAAACAATCAATTGTTATAATCGTTCGGAACAAATTGAAGCTTGTGATGTTTGCGATTCTTGTATTTCGTTTAATACTGGGAATTCATTGAACGTTTATGAACTCGATGCTGCTTCAAACAACTCGGTGGATGATATCCGAAGTTTAATTGATCAGGTTCGAATCGCTCCTCAATTAGGAACACATAAAGTTTATATCATAGATGAGGTTCATATGTTGTCATCAAGTGCATTTAATGCCTTTTTGAAAACCTTGGAAGAACCACCAAAACATGCGTTATTTATTCTAGCAACGACAGAAAAACATAAAATCATCCCAACAATTTTATCTAGATGTCAAATTTTTGATTTCAGCAGAATAAGGGTGAAAGATATATCCGATCATTTAGCACAAATTGCGACGAAAGAGGGAGTTTCAGCAGACCCTGAAGCACTGCATCTAATCTCTATGAAAGCAGATGGTGCGTTACGTGATGCCTTGTCAATTTTTGACCAAATTGTAACGTTTGCAGGCAACACAGTAACCTACAAAAGTGTACTTGATAATTTAAATATTTTAGATTACGACTATTATTTTAAAGTTGTTGACTCCATTGAAAAAGAAGATATTCCCTCTTCCCTACTCATTTTGAATGACATCTATGAAAAAGGATTTGATGGTCACAATTTTATTAACGGATTGGCCGATCATTTTAGGAATTTATTAGTTTGCAAAGACATGCGAACACTAAGTTTACTTGAAGTTCCAGATACCATTCAACAAAAATTCGCTGAACAAGCCAAAGTAATTGAAGGTTCTCGTATTATGAGAGCATTGGCCGTTTTAAGCAAAGCGGATGTCGAATACAAATCGTCAAAAAATCAGCGTCTGCTCATTGAAGTCGCATTGATGCAATTGTGTTCGCTCAAACAAGAGCAGGAAAAAAAAAATGGCTAACGGATCGTATTGATATCCTACCATTTCCAAATCAAACACTGAGAAAAAAATCTCAACCGACCAAATCAGTGCAGCCTGTCGTTAAGCAAAGTTATACTCAAGAGGCTGAACCACCTAAAGTTCTCTCGCAACCAACTGGAAATGTTAATTCGCAACATGTTTCAATAAAGAAAATTTTAGAGGAACAAAAAGCCAATGAGTCAACACCAAACCAAGAAGACTTACCAAGAGAAGGTTTTTCAAAAGAACAAGTGAAAATGTACTGGAAACAATTCGCTTTTCAAATGAAAGAAAATGGCATGGAAACTTTCTACCATGCTTTGATAAAGAGAGATCCACACTTTTTAGAAGAAGAAAAATTTGGGTTAGAAGTTGATAATCAAATTCAAGTGGACTATATCACCCCAATTATTGGAGATTTCATTGACTTTTTAAGAAAAAACCTTCGTAATTATCAAATTCACATTGAATTGATCTTAACCGATGACCCAAGTAAGGAAATAAAATTTTTAACCGGAAAAGACAAATTCGCCGCGATGGCAAGAAGAAATCCAAACTTGCATACCTTGAAAAATTTGTTCAATCTTGATATTGAATTTTAGCTGAATGACTCCTTTTTTTCAAAGTGATTCACTCAAATTTTCCTATTTCAATTTCATCAAGGAATGGGAGGAAAACCCTTTGATTTGTGTAAAAAGTTCAGGTTCGACAGGAGTTGCAAAGGAAATATTCATTTCTAAAGAACAAATGATTTTATCTGCATCAAAAACGATTGATTTTTTCAATTTAAAGCCTGAAACAAAAGCACTGCTATGTTTGTCAATGGATACAATTGCGGGCAAAATGATGCTGGTTCGTTCCATTGTGGGAAAATGGAATCTAACTATCTCCGAACCAAATACCAATCCTCTAAAAGAGATGAATGAAGAATTTGATTTTGCAGCATTTGTGCCACTTCAAATTCAAAATATTCTCGATGAAAATCCAGATAAGCTTAAGAAAATCAACACAATAATCGTGGGTGGAGCACCAATTTCTGATGAACTCGCCAAGAAGTTAAAAATGAATGAAATCACTGTTTATCAAACTTTTGGAATGACAGAAACAGTTTCTCATATTGCGCTTAAAAAAATAGGTAAGGATTCAGAAAAGCATTATACAACATTAAAGGGAATAACCGTTTCTGAAAATGAGGAAAAATTAATCGTTAATTACCCGGAAATGTTTGAGAAAAACCTAGAAACAAACGACCTTGTTAAGATTTGCGCACCGAATAAATTTGAATGGTTGGGACGTGCCGATTTTATCATTAATAGTGGAGGAATAAAGCTCAACCCCGAACAAATTGAAAACAAACTATCAAGAATTCTTAACCTTTCATTTATTCTAGTTGGTTTGCCCGACCATAGCTTAGGCACAAAACTCGCTTTGATTTTAGAAGAAAATGAGGATTTTTCAATTTCAAAAAAGCAACTGCAACAAGTTTTAGATAAATATGAAATTCCTAAAGTTTATGCTGTTGTTAATTCTTTTAATCGAACCGAAAGCGGTAAAATAAATCGCAGACAAACATTGAAAAATATTGATTCAACTAATTGGAAAACAATTTATTAATTACAATTTTATCATGACAAAAAAAGAAAAAGCAATCTACATAATTGATGAATTAGAAAAATTGTATCCGGAAACACCTATTCCATTGGATCATACCGATGATTACACGCTTTTAATCGCCGTACTTCTCTCCGCTCAATGTACCGACGAACGCGTAAATAAAATAACACCTCATCTATTCAAAAAAGCAAAAAAACCGACAGAAATGATTCTTCTTTCCGTTGAGGAAATAAGAGAAATAATCAAGCCTTGCGGTTTATCGCCAAAAAAATCGCAAGCAATTTGGAACCTATCGAAAATTATTATTGAAAAACACAATGGTACTGTTCCAGATAATTTTCAGGACTTGGAGGCTTTACCAGGAGTTGGTCACAAAACAGCTTCGGTTGTGATGTCACAAGCTTTTGGTGTGCCCGCATTTCCCGTAGATACCCACATTCACCGCTTACTGACAAGATGGGGGATTTCTTCGGGTAAAAATGTAGAAGAAACTGAACGAGCTGCGAAAAAGCTATTTCCGGAAGAAAAATGGAATAAATTACACTTGCAAATAATCTTTTACGGACGGCAATTCTCCCCTGCTCGAGGAGCAAAACTTAATATTGATTTCATAACAGCTACTATTGGAACAAAGCAAGCAATTAGGACCTTGAATTAAGGTTTTTGGGAATTAACAATTGTTGAAAACTGCTTTTAAAATCTTTTTATAAACAAAATGAATCCATTTTAGGAAGGACCACTTCCAATCGTTATATTTGTTCTATGGACATGCTAGACAACAATCGAAAACCAATTTCACGAATAAAAAGCCCTTCTGTTTTAACAGGAGATCTGGGGAAAGTACCGCCTCAAGCGATTGATATTGAACAGGTTGTACTTGGCGCAATGATGTTAGAAAAGAATGCCGTTAATGATACCATCGACATTCTACATCAAAACAGTTTTTACGATCCGAAACATCAATATATTTACAAAACCATTCGTGAGTTATTTGCTACTACAAGTCCCGTCGACTTAGTTACAGTCACTGCAAAACTCCAAAAAAATGGTGAATTGGAGGCTGCCGGAGGTGCGGCTTATATTTCATCATTAACAAATAGAGTTGCGGGCTCAGCACATATCCAATATTGGGCTAGAATAATTGCTGAAAAATACATAAAACGAGAATTGATTCGCGTAAGCAGCGAAATCATTCGTGACGCGTACGATGAAACAAAAGATGTTTTTGACTTATTAAATAGCGCAGAATCAGGTCTATTTCAAATCGCAGAAAACAACATGAGTAAGCAAGTTAATAGCATGCAAAATGTTGTTCGAGAAGCAATTCAAGAAATTGAAAAAGCATCTCAAAATTCTGACGGAATATCTGGAGTTCCATCTGGATTCTTTGATTTAGATAAGATTACTTCAGGTTGGCAACGTTCAGATATGATAGTGTTGGCTGCCCGTCCCGGAATGGGAAAAACGGCCTTTGTTCTCTCGATGGCTAGAAATACAGCTGTTGATTACAACAGAGGAGTAGCTGTGTTTTCACTAGAGATGTCTGCCGTTCAGCTGGTTAAACGTTTAATTGCCAGTGAATCACGTTTGAGTGCCGAGAAACTAAGAAAAGGTGATTTGAAGGAGCACGAATTTCAACAAATGCATACTCGAATTTCAAAACTGGCTACAGCTCCAATTTTTATTGATGACACTCCTGGATTAAGCATTTTTGATTTTAGGGCAAAATGCCGACGATTAAAAGCGCAACATAACATTGAGTTAATTATCATCGATTACTTGCAGTTAATGTCAGCCAAAGATGGAAAAGGCGGAGGTAATCGTGAGCAAGAAATTTCTACAATTTCTCGATCAATTAAAGAAATCGCTAAAGAATTAAATGTTCCGATAATTGCATTAGCTCAGTTAAGTCGTTCAGTTGAACAGCGTGGAGGAGACAAAAGACCGATGCTTTCCGATTTACGTGAGTCAGGTGCCATTGAACAAGATGCGGATATCGTTTCTTTCATTTATCGACCTGAATACTACGGTTTATTAAAAGACGATGACGGAAATTCAAATCAGGGAATTGGTGAAATTATTATTGCAAAACATAGAAATGGTTCATTGGATCGCGTTCGCTTGAGATTTATTGGCGAGTATGCACGATTTGAAAATTTAAATGAGGTTCCTGAAATGGAATTAGCAAAACCATTAACGAGTGGACTTTCAAGTTTTAATGAAGAATCAAATACCTACATAATTCCAAGTAAAATGAATGATTCTTCAACAATTGGCGATATTTTTGATAAAGACGGTTTGGACGATAATCCATTTTGATTCTATGCGCTTCATATTAGTTACACTTTTTTTCTTTTGCAGTTTTCTGGGGAATTCAACTCAGTTACTGGTTCCAATGGATGAGTCGCAGACAAATCACCTCAAAGCCTATGGTATTGCTTATTGGACCCTTGAAAATAATGTCACAATTGAATGGCTGTTGAATTACAGAGGTGGATCGTTTTTAATGCCACATCTTAAAAGTTTAGAGGAAGAATTAATCATTCGAGGTGTTCGCTATGAAGTTTTAGCCGAAGGACAGGTTAATCAAATACGATCTCAAATAGCGAACCCAGAGGTGAATATGGAAATCGTTCAACTAGAAAAAGCGCCAAAAATCGCTGTATACACCCCTCCAAACAAACAACCTTGGGATGACGCCGTTACATTGGTTTTAGAGTATGCTGAAATTAAATATGATAAAATTTATGACTCAGCAATTGTAATGGGAATGTTACCAAAATATGACTGGTTACATTTACATCATGAGGACTTTACGGGGCAGTATGGGAAATTTTATAGCTCTGCAAGAAATCAAAGCTGGTACCAAGAACAGATTGCAGTTTCTGAAAGAGAAGCTAAAATGCTTGGATTCAAAAAAGTCTCAGAATTAAAATTAGCTGTTGCAAAAAACCTGAAAAATTTTGTAATTGGAGGTGGATTTCTTTTCACAATGTGCAGTGGAACTGATAGTTTTGATATTGGTTTATCTGCGGAAGGTGTTGATATTTGTGAATCTGTTTTCGATGGAGATGGTTCTGATCCAAGAGCTCAAGAAAAGTTAGACTATTCAAAAACATTTGCGTTCAAAGACTTTCATTTGATAAAAGACCCCATGGTATATGAATACTCAGATATTGATGCTTCTGACTTGCGAGTTCAACGCATCATTACTGAACCCATGGATCAATTTACTCTTTTTGATTTTTCTGCGAAGTGGGACATTGTTCCAACGATGCTTACGCAATGCCATGTAGACGTAGTTAAAGGATTTATGGGGCAAACTACCGATTTCAGAAAAGAATTCATTAAATCGAATGTTTTGATACTTGGTGAGAACAAGGCAGCAGGAACCGCAAGATATTTACATGGCGAACTTGGTCAAGGCACATGGACTTTTTATGGCGGACATGACCCTGAAGATTATCAGCATTTTGTAGGCGATCCAACTACGGATTTAAATCTACATCCTAATTCACCAGGTTATAGATTAATTTTGAATAACATTTTGTTTCCAGCAGCCAAAAAGAAAAAAAGAAAAACTTAGATTTTTTAGTTTTTTATTGTCAATTCAAATGAAATCATTAAACTTGCTTTAAATTCTTTGATACCGTCGTGGTATTTGATTCCCCAAAAATTATAATATACTTTTAATCAACTAAATGGATCGTAAAACATTAGATAGTAAAAAAATCTCAGACCTTCGTGTAATTGCACAATCAATTGGGATCGTAAATACAGAAACATTAAAAAAACCTGAACTAATAAATCTTATAACTGGTCAAAATGATGTATCTACAGAAGCTCCTG
>CANGLG010000124.1 GCA_947454395.1 Flavobacteriales bacterium | reverse complement strand
ATTACATAAGCGAGAATAGCTCAGTTGGTAGAGCACGACCTTGCCAAGGTCGGGGTCGCGGGTTCGAATCCCGTTTCTCGCTCGCCAAACCACAAAAGTTCGAAAGAACATTTGTAGCCCGACAGTCCAGTCGGGAATTGCTCGAGTGGTGGAATTGGTAGACACGCCGGACTTAAAATCCTGTGGGCATTTGCCCGTGCGGGTTCAAGTCCCGCCTCGAGTACATTAAATCCCTGTTACTGAAAAGTAATGGGGATTTTTTTTGTCTTTTTAAATGATATTTTTTTGATTATTAAAAAACCTCTCTTTGTTTAATAATCATGTTGGAAAACAACAATCCACAGGTTAGTGCTACAGCGGTAATTAATGTAGAGATAGCGCTTTCCAAGCCGCTCATTGTTTGCTCATTCATCAAATAGGTAACCGTTTTAAATCCAATTGAACCTGGAACCAACAAAATTATCCCTGGAACTAGCATTAACGAGGATGATTTTTTCAAAAAAAACGAAATGCTATTTGAAATTAAACCCAATAGGAAGGCACTAAATAAAACGGAAAATTCTGGAATTGACTTAAATGAGATGTATTTCATACTGAAGTAAGAAACAGTACAAGCAACTAACATCCAAATGTAATGTTCTCTTTTTGCGTTGAATAACACTCCAAATCCTGCAGGAACAACTAAAATTGCGATGTATGATGCCCAAAAGGGTAGTGCTGGAAAATGAAATTTTAACGGGGTAATGTAAATAATAGAAACTAATTGACTACCGAAACCTAATCCAACGGCCATCATTAAAAAAGTTAAAAACACATTCGAAAATCTAACGATTCCTGACTGCGCTTGACCATGAGCAAGTTCTGTTACTGATTGAGAAAATGCAAATCCAGGAATAAGAAGAATTAACCCGGTAATTGATGCAATTTCAACAGAATAATTTCCGAATAGGGAAACTCCACTTTTCGCAATGAATATGGCTGCAGCTGATGAAAAGAGTACACTTAATCTTGCGAGATTTGGAAAAGAGGAAAGAAGTTCTATGATTAATCCAATGACTATGCCTATAAATCCTGACACAATTATTTCTGCCCATCCACCACCAAATAAGCATGCTGAACTTGAATTAGAAATAGCGATAAAAAGGATATTAATCCATTTGTTGTATAGAACCTTTCGATTTTTAATTTCATTGAGTTGTTTCTGCGCTGATTCAACATCGAGATTATTGGAAATTTCATTTATTAATTTGTGTAAATGATCCATTCTGTCGAAATTCAAAGAGCTTCCGCTCATTTTTTTCATTGTAGTATGGGAAGTTGAATCAAATGAAAGCATCAACATTTCAGGTGTAGATGAAAGTTCAACTGGTGTTTGTAAAACTTTTGAAATCAGTTTGATAGAATTTTCAATCCGATGCGCAGGTAATCCATTTTTGTGAAGAGATTCTGCCAAATCAACAATAAAAACCTGTTGCTTGGTCATGGAACTATTTTATTAAAATTTCCACACGTCTGTTTGCTTCTTTCTCTTCGTCACTGTTTGGTTTTTTGTATACAGGACGCGTGTTTCCAAAACCAACTGCCGACAAACGTTCTTCTTCGATTCCAGAATCTACTAGGTAATTTAAAATCTTTTGTGCCCTTCTTTTGGAAAGTCTCTTAGAAAAGAATCCTTTTTTACTGTCATCGTTAACGTGTCCTTGAATTTCAATATTTATGGTTGGATTTAAAACTAGAAAATCTCGAAGCCTTTTCAGTTTTGGATCAGATTCTTCTAAAATCATTGCCAAGCCGGCTGCAAAATAAATCTCATCCAATTTCGCAACGGTCCCATGTTTTAAGGGTGTCAAAAAAACAGTATCCATCGTATGTTTTGAAGGAACTATTTTTTTCTTCATGATATCTTTAGACATGTATCCTTCAGCATCAATTTTTATTATAGCATCTTTAACTTGTTTAGTTAAGTTTAAAAATAAATCACTTGCAGTATAAGTACCTTCAATTTCTAATGCATTTGAAATAACAATTCTAGATTTAATAGGCTTTTTAGTTATTTCATCATAAACATGCAAAGAATAAACGGGTTTTTCAAATGCATAAACTAAATTCAAACTCAACGTATCAAGTAATTCGCTTCCATCATTGCTCTTGGGATTGAATACAAATTGAAAATCGATATTTTCATTGATCTTTTCTTTTGCCAGAAAAACAAAGGCATAATTGTAACCGCCTTCTAAATCAACTTGTGCATTTTCAAATTCAGTACAATTGGTGTTTGTTTTAATAAAAATTGCCTCGGCTTTTTTATTTTTAATTTCTTGGCAAGCTCCGGAAATGTTAGTTTTAAATACAACAAAATGTAAACTATCGAGATTTGTTTTACAGTTGACTTTTAGAGTTCCGTTTGTCTTTGGTTCGTAACAAATCCAGATGGCATTTTTAGAAACTTTTTCACTTGGCAAGTATCCAAATAATTTTGTTTTATCCTCTCCTTTGTGACCCAAGAACTTCATTTTGTAATTCGTGTTGACGCTGACAAGCACCTGCCCTTCGCAAGCAGAATAATCTACTTTTTGCCCAAGAGAAATTAAACTAACAAATAAGAAAATGATAAATCCAGTCTGTTTCACAAAGACTTTGAACGCATCATTCTATTTTTAGTTTCAAATCCCCTTTAAAATTTGTTCTAATTATAAGGTATTTTGAACCCAAGAAGAGTTCTTTTACGGTCAAATCATTTGCTTTTCCATTCATAGAAACACCTTTGCTAATATCAGAATTTAGCTGTTTCCCAATCGTTTTTTTGGAATCTTCAAGCATTGGTATTAAATCGAAAACTGCATTTTTTTTGATTTCATCTAGAATACGGTCGCTAAACATCCATTTTGCAGTTTTAAGCAGTAAGCTTTTTGTTTCAACATCAAAATCAAGTTGATCCATAAACACTTTTTGGGTTTCAACGTCAAGAACAGGAATACCTGTTAAATAAACAGTTCCTTTTTTTGATCCTTCAAAAGTCATTTTAAAGAGCATTTTGGAATCTTGCGTACCATCAATTTTCATCTCTTTGACAACTATTTTTTTTCCGTTTAAATCAAAGATTTTTCCTTTGAATGATTGATTTATATATGACGTTAAGGAATCATACGAAGCATGAATATCCATTGCAAGATCAAAACCTTCGGATTTTTTGAAAGGTTCAAGATTTGGAAGTGTAGTTTTTTTAAGGTCGCGGGGATCGGTTGAAACGAAAGGAGCAACGTTCATGCTTAAATCCAAATTTACTTTCTGATTTTCAAATTTTAAGTCACTCATTGCAATGCTTTTTGGCTGGATGTATAAGTATCCGTAGTTTCCAATGGCCATCGGTTTCTGCAATTCAACCCAAACCTCCTCTAGTGATTTTTTAATGTCAATGGATTCGATTTGTTTATCAATATCAGTTTCAAGTTTCTCCAATTGCGATTTTACTTGTTTTTTTACCTGCGTTGTCGCATCGTATTTAAATACAGTTATCTCACAAGGGTCGTGAATTTCAAATTTCTTCAAATCAGTTTCTGATTTAAATTTATATGAAGGAGAAATGTCAATTTTGGTACTGTAAGCAACTGTTACTTTTCGCATAGGTTCACCGTTGGAACCACAACTTGCATATACACGCGGCACCGTACATGTGCCATTTTTATCCCATAAGTCATGACATTTTGGACAATAGTTCAATTTCAATTCAAATTTCCCATCAACTTCATAGTAGAGTTCTGTGTTTTTAAATTTAAAATCAATTGGTTCACGGATGAATTTATAATAAAAACTAACGCCTTCACAATGTTCTTCCTTCCCTTCAAAAGATTTCGGCAAAGATTCCTCCGTGCTTTTAAGTTGTTTCTTTAGATCAATCTGAACGGGAATATTAAGAGTAGAAACAACATTATTTATCGTAGGCGGAGCAATTACGCTCTGGATTGGTGCAACAGGTTCAATGGTTTTGCAACTGAAGAGAATCAGTATTACTGGGAAAATGAAGAATAAATATCTCATAATTAATGTCACAAAAAAAGGCTCCTAAGAGCCTTAAAATTAGTTCATTTTTGCTATTAATCCGCGATCGAGTGCATCTAGGAATTCTTCCGTATAAACGTAGTGTTCTCCATGGCTCACTTTATTTCCGTGGATACAAACTGCTAAATCCTTAGTCATTATTCCGGATTCAACTGTTTCTATACAAACTTTCTCTAGTGTTTCGCAGAAGTTTATTAATTCTTGGTTACCATCTAATTTTCCTCGGAAAGCTAACCCTCTTGTCCAAGCAAAAATGGATGCAATTGGATTCGTAGATGTTTTCTTTCCTGCTTGGTAATCTCTATAGTGACGAGTTACTGTTCCATGTGCTGCTTCAGCTTCCATGATTTCACCGTCCGGTGTTATTAATACAGAAGTCATTAAACCAAGGGAACCAAAACCTTGCGCAACTGTATCTGACTGAACGTCACCATCATAGTTTTTACAAGCCCATACGAAGTTACCGTGCCACTTCAATGCAGAAGCCACCATGTCATCAATTAAACGGTGTTCGTAAACGATTCCTGCTGCTTCAAATTTTGCTTTGAATTCGTTTTGGTAAATTTCTTCAAAAATGTCTTTGAAACGACCATCGTATTTTTTCAAAATCGTATTCTTTGTTGACAAGTACAAAGGCCATTTTTTAGAAAGCGCCATGTTAAAGCAGCTTTGAGCAAAACCACGAATGGATTCGTCAGTGTTATACATTGCCATTCCAACACCATCACCTTTAAAGTTGTAAACGTCAAATGTTTGAACTTCACCACCATCCTCTGGAGTGAAAGTCATAGTTAATTTTCCTTTTCCTTTGAAAACTGCATCCGTTGCTCTGTATTGATCACCAAAAGCGTGACGACCAACAATAATAGGTGCTGTCCAGTTTGTAACCAAACGAGGTACATTTTTCATTACAATTGGCTCACGGAAAACTGTCCCATCCAAAATATTTCGAATGGTTCCGTTTGGTGATTTCCACATAGATTTCAAATGAAATTCTTGAACACGTGCTTCGTCTGGGGTGATTGTCGCACATTTGATTCCAACTTTATATTTTTTTATCGCTTCAGCAGCATCTACCGTAATTTGGTCGTTAGTTTCATCTCGTTTTTCAATACCAAGATCGTAATACTTGATATCTAAATCCAAGTATGGTAAAATCAATTTATCCTTGATGAATTTCCAGATGATTCTTGTCATCTCATCCCCATCCAGTTCAACAACCGGGTTTGCTACTTTAATTTTTGACATGTGACTTATTTTTTGAAGTCACAAAAGTAGAAATTTTTACGAGAAAAAGGAAGGGATACAACAGATAAAAACAGGAAACAAATTAAAACCTAGTTACAGCTCCGAGACCCTGGAAATCATGAAGTTCTCCACGTTTTAAAAAGACCACCTCTGCACCGCTGTTCATTGATGCATCAATAATTTCATCGTAGATGTCATCCACGACATCCGGGTTATTTCGCTCATTTTCTGAGACAAACGTAATTGTATTTTTGTCTATTCTCGCTGGTCTAAACAAATCTTCTTCAATGAAAACCGTACGGATCCTCCCTTCAATTGTAGCATTCCATATTTCGTTTGCGTCTGAGAGAAACATGCCTGAACTTACTGCGGCTTCAAGTTCTTTTTTTCGTTCATTATTCTTTTCAAATTGATAAGGACTAACAACTTTCCAAGATTCACGAAGAATTTCCTTCGCATCCTGATACAATTTATTCCCACGGACAAAGACCGGCAAGATACTATCCTTCAAATCAGCAATTTTTAGGTATTCATTGTAATTTTGTTCTTGGCTGCAAATAAGTACTGGTTTTGGGTCATCATTTCGTACTTCATTTACAGCTTTATCGATGCGATTGTAGAATTCAGATAATAGATGTTTTTGCCGGTCAGCATTTTTCAATTCAGAGGTTTTCGTTGAATATAAATCTGAGTTTTCTATAGGAAATGGACTTCCCACCTCACGAATTAAAGTTTCATTGAATCCCTCAATCAATCGTGCTTTATATTCACTTAGAACAAGAACAAAATAGTTTGTTTTCATATGAAGCAAACGCACTAAATCCCTTGTCGCAAATGAATTATCAATAATAACTCTGTTCTCAACACGAATAGGAAGGTGAATATGTTTCGATAATGTTTCACTCACGAAAAGAATAAGACTATCTAAGTTTTGGTCGTAATGAATTTGATTTTCTAGCGTATGCAAGCGTTTACTCAGAACACGTGCTTTTTCCTCTGCTTCGTATTGAAATAAGCGATTGTCCGCTTCGTGAATGAGTTTTTTCAATTCGAGACGATCTACTTTGTTATCTGGTTTTGTGCGATGGGTATTCAGGATAATTGTGATACAACAATCTGACACGACGTCTTTGAGTTCTTTCAATAGGTGGTTCATAATTTTAGATTTTATAAGCGTGAAGTTACCATCACCACTAATGAAACCAATTACAAGTCTAAAATGAAAATTTGTGAAATTTCACCAATAATTTAGTTATTACGTCATGAGAGAATCTCTAAATAGATTTTAGTATTTTAAAAAAGCACTT
>CANGLG010000123.1 GCA_947454395.1 Flavobacteriales bacterium | reverse complement strand
GGATCTTTAATTAATGAATGTTGTGTATTTTCCTTAAAGAATAACGGATTTTCATTCAGTCTTGCAAATGAAAATGCTTGAAACAACAATTCACTTGGGTCACCAATAATTAATGTTGTTTGGGCAATCTCTGGATGATGCTCGAGAATAAAACTCAATGCCAATGTCAGATTATTTAAATCGTATGAGCCGTTGAAACCAATGTCGAGGTCATTAATTATTATTTTATTCGGTTCGTTTTCATCAAAAGGGTTTCCAGACTGAAAAGAGAGAGCGTTTATTTCGAATTGATTTCCAAATCTTTGCGTCAATTTTTCACTATGCAAACGAGCATGGTTGCCAACGAGTAAAATCGATTTTTGTGTAGTTGTTTTCATAGGCCTTTTTTTAAAGAGACGCAATTAAAAACGTAATATAACAAGAATCAGTTAATTTTACTGTTTCCGAAGAACAATTTTTGTTTAACAAAAACGTTTTTGAACTATGAAAATTCTTTTTTTGCTCTTTATAATGATTGCATTTTCCTCAATTGGACAATACAACATTGGCATTAATGGATTTCAGTATATAAATGGCTTTTATTCGGCAAGAAGTATTGGAACCGGAAACAATTTAATCAGTGTTTACGATTCAGATCTTACTTTGTCGGCGGAAAATCCTTCACTCTTGAATACAAAAATGGTTAATTCTGTCGCTGTAAATCAATCGTTAATGCCAACTGGGGTTAATTTTGGTTCGGTTCAATATGCATTCAATTCAAAATATGGGATATTTTCACCAATAATAAAGTATGCAAACTACGGTCAATTCGTGGAAACGGATGAAACAGGAAACACACTTGGCCATTTTGGAGCCCTTGATTATTCAGTTGGAGTAATTTATTCAAAAGCATTTAATCCAGTCATTTCACTTGGAGGAGGGTTACAACTTTTAGGTTCGAATCTGGAAAGGTACTTCGCATTCGGGGTTTCTTCAACTTTTTCAGCTACATATCGTCCAAAAAATGAATTATTAAGTGCCGCTTTTGTTGTAAAAGGAATCGGATTTACATTTAAAGAATACACTTCAACAAAAAGAACACCCTTACCGATTGACGTGCAAGCTTCAATTAGCTATAAATTGAAACACGCGCCTTTTCGTTTTTCACTTTTGGCAAAGCAATTAAATAAATGGGATATTGTTTATCAAGATCCAAATGCTAAACCAACGTATGATGCTTTGACAGGTGATACAATTCCGGTAAAAACACCTGGGTTCGGAGAAAAATTAGCCAATCATTTTAGCTTGCAATTGGAACTTTTAGCTTCAAAATCTCTGCATTTCAGAACAGGTTTTGATTTTCATCGCCAACAGCAATTAAAGGTTTATAATCGACCGGGATTAGCTGGATTTTCATTTGGTATTGGATTGTATTTTAAGAAAATTAGGTTGGATTATGGTTTTTTTATCTATTCAAAGGCCGGTCAAAATCATGCAATTGGACTGAGTACCAACCTCAGTGATTGGAAGAAGAAATAATTATTTTTTCTTTAAAATAATTTCAGTTATTTCAGGATAGATTCCAACTCTTCCGGGAAATCCCAAATAACCAAAACCTCTATTGACATATAAAAACTGATTTCCTTCTTGATACAATCCTGCCCATTTTTTATATTTGAAAGAAACAGGACTCCATTTTATTCCAAATCGCTCAATTCCAAACTGCATTCCGTGGGTATGTCCGGAAAGTGTTAGGTCAATATTTGTATTTAGCACTTGTTCGTCAAAATGACTTGGATCATGAGACAATAATAATTTAAAATGTTCATCCGGAATTCCATTTAAAGTTTCATGCAGTTTTCCACTTTGTCGAAACGGTGCTTTTCCCCAATTTTCTACTCCCAGTAACCAAAAACCATCGATAAGTTGTGTTGATTCATTCAATAAGGGTGTAAATCCAATTTTTCGATGTGAACTAATAAGATTTTCTAAATTTTTATTCTTTCTTTCTTCACTTTCCCATTTAACGTAATCGCCATAGTCATGATTCCCAAGAATACTGTATTTACCTTTCTTTGCTTGAATTCCACTAAAGACTTCTTCCCAACCAATTAACTCATCAGCTGTATTATTTACAAGGTCGCCCGTGAAAAATACATAGTCTGGATTTAAACCATTCATTTTTTCAATAGCCTTTTTGACTTTTAGATGATTATTGAAAAAACTACCAACATGAATATCGCTGATTTGCAAAATTTTAACATCGTGAAAATCGTCTGGAAGATGAGGGAATTCCAAAACTATTTGATGTACTTTCCAATTCCATCGTCCCCAAAAAATACCGAAAAGGATTGCTAATAAAAGACAGCCAGACAAACTCCAACCTATCCATTGGAAAATTTCATTTTTCGTCATTAAATAAAGAATTCCTGGAATTAAAAATGCTATAACAGGAACTCCAGATGCAATCATTACACCGAAAGAATAAAACCCTTTTTTGAAATTAGTTTGTTTTTTTCTTTTACGGAAATAGAAGAACAGCATGGCAACTGAACTAAAAAAAACGGTTAATTGAAAATATCCGAAAGTTTGAAGAATTATATCTTCTGAATTTAAAAAACCCGAAACAAAAATATATTCGGAAACAAAAATTAATGCAAGTGCAAGTAAAAATATCATAATTCGAGCAAAACTAATTCAGCATCTTAATTCAACAATAAATAAAAAACTAATGTTCGTTAAAATTTTGAATTAAAAGTTGAATTTTAGTCAAATAGCAAATCTCAATTGTGATATTTATAAGTCGATGATTTCATTTTTAAATCGCAAACTCTTGAATTGTTTGAAATTGCTGCTAACTTTTGATTAATTTCGTTCGAAAATTAAGTTAGAATGAATTTATCCTCCCATCCGCTAGTAATTGTAATTTTCTCAGTAGTTGTTCTTGTGATGCTGTTGTTGGATTTAGGAGTGTTTAATAGAAAAAGCCATGTAATTACAAACAAAGAAGCGGTTATCTGGTCAATTGTTTGGATTTCTCTATCAATGATTTTTTCCCTTTTTGTGCTCAGTCAAACGAATATGGAAAAGTTTGCGCAGTTCCAATCGGCATATTGGATAGAAAAAGCACTTTCTGTAGATAATTTATTCGTCTTCATTTTAGTATTCGGTTACTTCAACGTTCCAAAAGAAGTTCATCATAAAGTTCTATTTTGGGGTATAATTGGTGCGCTTTTCATGCGTGCGTTATTTATTTTTTCTGGAGTAGAATTGATAAACTTAACCTATTTACCCGATTTTGAATTGTATGGAAAAGTACTAAAAATAAACGTGTTGCTTTTGGTTTTCGGATTTTTTTTAATTTATGCCGGAATAAAATCAGCACTTGTAGATGATGACGATGATGACGAAAAAGATTTTAATAAAAGTCCTGGTGCAAAATTGGTTCATCGGTTTTTTAAAGTTTCAGATAACTTTGATGGCGATCGGTTTTTCACGATTAAAAATGGAATTAAATTGGCGACTCCACTTTTGGTTGTTGTCGGCGTAATTGAATTCACTGATTTATTATTTGCTGTTGATTCAATTCCAGCAATTTTCGCCGTTGCTCCAGATGATCCGTTAATATTGTATACTTCAAATATTTTTGCGATCCTCGGTTTAAGAAGTTTGTATTTTCTTTTGGCAAATTTCATTCACATGTTCTCAAAGTTGAAATACGGTCTGGCTGTTATTTTAAGTTTTATTGGTGTGAAAATGGTTATTTCTCCAATATTTCATATCGACTCATTGGTTTCATTATCAATCGTTTTTGGCGTACTGGTTTTGGCTTTAATTTGGTCAATTTTGACACCTGAAAAAGAATCATTAAGTTAATTTTTCTTGGCTTTTCGGGTTCATTTTTATTAAGTAAATTTGCATTACAATTATTAGAATTATGTTTGAAAATCTGACGGACAAGTTTGAGAGAGCGTTTAAAGTTTTAAAAGGACAAGGTCAAATCACTGAAATTAATGTTGCGGAAACGCTGAAAGAGGTTAGAAGAGCTTTGCTTGATGCCGATGTTAATTTCAATACAGCAAAGAATTTCACCAATTCCGTAAAAGAAAAAGCGCTTGGTCGTGATGTTCTTCGATCTGTTTCACCAGGGCAACTTATGGTTAAGATTTGCCATGAGGAACTTGTTGAATTGATGGGAGGAAATGAGTCTGAAATTAACCTCAAAGGAAATCCCGCGATTATATTAATGTCTGGTCTTCAAGGTTCCGGTAAAACAACTTTTACAGGTAAACTTGGGAATTTCTTAAAAAATAAAAAAGGTAAAAAAGTTCTTTTGGTTGCATGTGATGTGTATCGTCCTGCTGCAATTGACCAATTACATGTGCTTGGTGAACAATTGGATATTGAAGTTTACTCGGATAGAGAAGACAAAGATCCAGTTAAAATTGCTTCAAATGCAATTATTCATGCTAGAAGTAAAGGATTTAATGTTGTAATTGTCGATACTGCCGGTCGTTTAGCGATTGATGAGCAAATGATGAATGAAATAGCTCGTGTTAAGCAAGCAATAAATCCTTCGGAGACATTATTTGTAGTAGATTCGATGACTGGTCAGGATGCTGTCAATACTGCAAAAGCATTCAATGATAAAATCAATTTTGACGGAGTTGTTCTTACCAAACTTGATGGTGATACACGCGGTGGAGCTGCACTCTCTATAAAGGCTATTGTTAATAAGCCTATAAAATTTGTTGGTACAGGCGAAAAAATGGATGCGCTTGACGTTTTCTATCCGTCGCGAATGGCCGACCGTATTTTAGGAATGGGGGATGTGATTTCTCTTGTTGAAAAGGCGCAGGAGCAATTTGACGAAGAGGAAGCAAGGAAGTTGCAGAAAAAAATCATGAAAGATCAATTCGATTTTAATGATTTTCTCGCTCAGCTACAACAGATTAAGAAAATGGGAAATGTCAAAGATTTGATGGGTATGATTCCAGGAATGGGAAAAGCTATGAAAGATGTTGATGTTCCTGACGATGCATTTAAAAGCGTAGAAGCCATCATTTTATCAATGACACCAAAAGAAAGAGCAAATCCAGGATTATTAAATACTTCTAGAAAAAATAGAATCGCAGCTGGTAGTGGAACAAACATTCAGGAGGTAAATAAACTCATGAAGCAGTTTGATGAGATGCGAAAAATGATGAAACTCATGAGTAATCCGCGCAATATGATGGGTATGATGAGTAAGTTGAAAGGCATGGGTGGAATGCCTGGAATGTAATTAAATGGAAGAACCAGATTTTTATCCCGAAAAACCTTTTTTAGAAAAGGTAAAAGTTGAAAGCAACTGGGGTCTTACGGCTTTTTCTATTGCTTTATTTGTCGGGGTATTTCTTTTGATTTTTAGTGATCAATTACGATTTGTTTTGTTTTTAATATTGGTGCTATTCATTCACGAAATGGGGCATTTATTAATTATGAAACTCTTTAAATATGAAAACGTTCGTATGCTTTTCATTCCAATGATGGGTGCGTTTGTTCAGGGAAACAAAGATAAGTATTCTCAAAAAGAAAGTTTCCTAGTCGTCTCTGCTGGTCCATTTCCTGGGTTATATCTTGGAATAATTTGTTTGATTTTATCTTCAATTTATAAACTTGATTGGCTTGTGGAGTTAAGTTTTCTATTTCTGTTTCTAAATGTAATCAATCTAGTTCCTATTGATCCTCTGGATGGAGGACAATTGTTTAAATTGCTTGTGAATCGAAAAAGGGATTTATTCTTGTTAATTTTCGCATTGATTTCTTCGTTGACTCTAATTGGAATTGGGTTATTTATAAATAGTTGGCTAATGGTGATTTTTGGTTTCATCATGTCAATTAAAATTCGGGGAATTCAACGTAATCACATCATTCGTAAAAGATTGAATGATCTGAATGTGAATTATGTTTCAACTTATGAAGAATTACCCAATAAAAGTTATTCATTGATTCGAAATGTGGTAATTGAAGAAACACCAAGCTTGAAAAAGTACCTTCAAATTTCTGAAGATTCAAATGATGAATTAATAGCTTCACATGTAAATTCTGTCTTAATTGCACCGGTAAAATATGACGTTTCCATTTTTTTTAAAGTGATATTAATTTTATTTTGGGTCGTGTCAATTATTCTACCTTTTGCATTGTTGGTGTCAGATTTCCTTAATTTCGATTGGTATTTTGAAAATCTCTGATGAACGGTATTATTTTTGAAGTATAAAAAATATGAAGGGATTAGTCACGTTTCTTGCAATTATCTTTGTTGTTAATCTTTACGGACAATGCGACAAGGTTTATGTGTCAGGAAGTGTTCAAGACACTTTGAATCCGCAGTCTTTTTACAATTTGATGATTATCAATCGCACAACAGGAAGAGGGGTTTTTGGTCAGCCGGATGGAACGTTCTCCGTTTATGTTTCAGTAAATGACAAGATTGCACTTTCGACAAAAGGGTATCCCATTTATGAGTTTTATGTTAAACCAGATTCAAATTGTCAATATAAAGTTCAAGCTTATATAGAAAAATTACCTCAAGAAATTAAGGAAGTGGTTATCAAACCTCTAAAAACTCTTGAGCAAATTAAAGAAGAACGTAAAGCGCTTTCATTGCGCGAAACTCGAACAGTAACAGGAATTGAAGTTTTGCAAAGTCCAATAACGGCACTATATCAAGCGTTTTCGAAAAAGGAAAAAAACAAAGCTTGGATTGCAGAACAGACGTTTAAAGATGATCAAAAAAAGGTTGTTAAAGAGTTGCTT
>CANGLG010000122.1 GCA_947454395.1 Flavobacteriales bacterium | reverse complement strand
GCTGAGACCCTCTCAGCCGACATCCTTTTTTCCTCGCGAGTTGAAATCAGATGAACCAAAAGTACAGCCCAAAACAAATCCAATCTTAGAACCACAGCCGTTCAAAACCTATTGTTCCAAAATATGCCGAAGTAAGCCAAAGTTGTTCAAGTAAAACACCTTACATTTGTAAAACCACGGTAAATCAATAAATCTTATTTCACTTCATAGTCGCTTCATCCTCAAGATGAAAGCAAGATACTACATGAATTAAGGCAGGATAGAGTATCGTGAAAAGCAAAACAGCATAAAACGAATTAAAGCATGCAACGAGTAGTCATATATCCAAAAGACATCATGATTGTAACAGGGAGAAGTGAACGCTATTCCAGGAATCTACTTAAGAAGATAAAAGCCAACTTCAACAAAGCCCATCACCAACCATTGACCATAGAAGAGTTTTGTCAATACATGGGATTTGACAGCTCACAAATAAGGACAAATTTGAAATAAAAAACAGGGTTGAGCATACCAAAAAATGAACACCAAATGGAGTATACAAGCCTATAAATTCGTACATTTGTTTTGACACGAATTGACCTATTTTGTTATGTTTTATCAGGTGCGTTATTCGGGGCGTTTGCGACTTTTAAAAATAAATCCCTTATGGGGCAAGCAATAGAGAGCATAGGTTCTACACCCTCACTCTCCGCAGAAAAGATTTCAATGAAATCAAAACCCCGTAAAACGCTTGATTTTACGGGGTTTTTGATTTTTTATGTTTTTTTCTTGACTCAGAGAATAAAACTAAAACTAAATATCATTGGTTTTTATCTAGCTGTTTTCGATACATTTCAGCATATCGACCGTCTGAGGAAATTAAATCATCGTGTGTTCCTTGTTCAATAACTTTTCCAAGATCTAGTAAAAGGATATAATTTGCGTTCCGAATGGTGGAAATTCGATGACTTACAATAATTGTAGTCCGTTGCTTATGATTTTTATGAAGATTGCTTAGAATTGTATTTTCGGTTTCTGTATCAACCGCAGAAAGACAATCATCTAAAAGAAGTAATTTAGGATCTCTAAGCAACGCACGTGCAATACTAACACGTTGCTTTTGTCCACCACTTAAATTAACTCCACGTTCACCTAAAATTGTTTCAAATTTATCGGGAAAATTCATTATGTTTTCGTAGACATGGGCCGCTTTAGTAACCTCAATTAGCTGTTCCTCAGTTACATTTGAGTCGATAGAACCGAATTTAAGATTATTTGAAATACTATCAGAAAATAAAAAAACATCCTGTGGAACAATTCCAGCCTCGTTTCTAAATCCATCTGAATTAATGCTTTGAATGTCTTTTCCGTCGATTAGAATTTTACCTGAACTTACGTGATATTGTCGCATTAATAATTGTAATATCGTCGACTTCCCACTACCAGTTCTACCAACAATAGCCAATGTATCACCTTTTTTAATTTTAAAATTTAAATTTTCGAGTGCTTTGATTCCTGTGTCAGGGTAAACAAAAGAAACATTTTGAAATTCGATTTCCCCTTCAAAATTAAAAGGAGTATGATTTGTGTTTTCAAATTCAGGTTTAGTTTCCAAAAATTCATTAATTCTTTTTTGAGAAGCCGCTGCTCTTTGAATTATTGAGGTTACCCAACCTACACTTGCAAAGGGCCAAGTTAAATTGTTTACGAAAAAGATAAAAGCAACAATTCCACCTAAAGAAATCTGCTTATCATAAGTCATCAACCCTCCTAGATAAATCGTTACCAACGTGCTTAAGCCAATTAAGAAAATCATTGTTGGCAAGAAAAGAGCATTGGTAATTACCAATTTCATACTTCTGTTTTTGTATTCATTGGTTGATTTTGAAAATTTATCAGAAGTTTCTCTGTCACGATTATATGCTTTAATAATACGAATTCCAGCAAAAGTTTCTTGAGCAATTGTGGATAAAACAGACTGTTCTTCTTGTACCTTCTTACTCATTCTGTTAATTCGAGAGGAAACTTTATAAATTAGAAACGACATTAATGGTAATGGCAACAAAACGAAAAATGTAAGTTTCCCACTAATTTGTGCCATTTGAAAAATAATCATACCGCTTAGAACTATCAAGTTAACAGTATACATGATTCCAGGACCAATGTACATGCGAACCAAGCCTACATCTTCCGATATTCGGTTCATTAAATCTCCTGTTGCATTCCTCTTGAAAAAAGCCAAATCTAACTTTTCATAATGTTTGAAGATTTCATTCTTCAAATCATATTCAATAAGTCGCGACATGATGATGATTGTTTGTCGCATTAGGAATAGAAAAAATCCTTTTAAAACAGAGAGTAAAATGTAGATTCCTCCCAGCTTTAGAGAAAGCCATATTGCGCTTTCAAAGTTTGTGATTTCTGTTTCGTTCATCAGATTATCCACCGCATCTTTCACATAGATTGGCATTTTAACACCAAAATAATTGCTAATGATCGTGAATACGATTCCTAAAAGAAAGTACCATTTGTATTTGACGAAATATTTATTGAGGTATCGAAGCGATTTCATGGATAATTTTCTAATTTTGCCGTCTTGAATGTTTCCACAAATTTAACCATTCAAATCAAAAGTTAACGAACTATATAAAGATGTCTGAAATTAAAACTTTAACTGCCTCAGAGCTTGCTGAAAATCCGGTAATTGCTCAAATGGCAAACTTGGGACATGAACAAATCCTTTTTTGTAACGACGAAGCAACTGGTTTAAAAGCAATTATTGCTGTGCATAATACTGTTTTGGGTCCTGCACTAGGTGGAACTAGAATGTGGTCGTACGCTAACGAAATGGAAGCTTTGAACGATGTTCTTCGTTTGTCTCGCGGAATGACCTATAAAAATTCAATTTCAGGATTGAATTTAGGAGGAGGAAAAGCAGTTATCATTGGCGATTCAAGAACTCAAAAATCAGAAGCGTTATTCAGAAGATTTGGAAAATTCGTAAATAGCCTTGCTGGGAAATATATTACCGCTGAAGATGTTGGTATTAATCCCATGGATATGAATTGGGTTAGTATGGAAACAAAACACGTTGTAGGTTTGCCAGGAAAAAGTGGAGACCCTTCTCCTGTAACTGCTTATGGTGTTTACATGGGAATGAAAGCAAGTGCAAAAATTCAGTTTGGTTCAGATTCGTTAGCAGGGAAGAAAATTGCGGTTCAGGGGGCAGGGCATGTTGGAGAGTATCTAATTGAACATCTAACTAAAGAAAACGCAGATGTTTATGTAACTGACATTCATGTTGATACTTTGAAAAGAGTATCAGAAAAGTATAAAGCAACTGTTGTTTCTCCAGATGATATTTACGATGTTGATATGGATATCTATGCGCCATGTGCGTTAGGTGCTACAATCAATGATGAAACTCTAGAGCGTTTAAAATGTTCTGTAATTGCTGGTGCTGCTAATAATCAATTGAAATTGGAATCGAAACATGGTTTTGATGTAATGAAAAAAGGAATTGTTTATGCTCCAGATTTTGCAATAAATGCAGGAGGAGTTATCAACTGTTTCTCAGAGGTTCAAGGCTTATCAGCTGATTGGTCACATAAAAAAGCAGAGGAAATATATGATACCATTCATAACATCGTGAAGCGTTCCCAAGATGAGAATGTGCCAACCTATCAGATTGCAAATAAAATTGCTGAAGAACGAATTGCGGCAATTGGACGCGTAAAGTTACCGATGTAATATGCTAAATCGCCGACATTTAAGAATTAAAGTCCTTCAAACTTTATATGCATTTTTTCAATCAGAAGAAGTGGATATTTTGAAGGCTGAGAAAGAACTACTTTTTTCTGTGGAAAGAATGTACGACATGTATCTTTACTTGTTGTTGACTTTACCAGAAGTTAAAAGAGCAGCTGAAAATAAAATTGAAGAGAGAAAAAAGAAACTTCGTCCAACTGAAGAAGATTTAAATCCAAACTTGAAATTGGTAAATAATATATTGATTTCTCAGTTAGAATCTTCGGATGAATTACGAAAATTGTCTGAAAAGAGAAAAGTAAATTGGACAGGTGCTGTAAATCAGGAGATTTTTAGAAAAATGTATCTTCAAATTATGGAGAGTGAAACATTTTTTGAGTTTATGAACAATGGCCTTGAAGGTTTTGAAGAAAATCGTTCTTTTGGTGTTCAGTTGTTTAAAAATGAAATTGCAAACTCTTCTTTTTTATATCATTTCTTTGAAGATATGAGCATTCATTGGATTGATGATTTGGATTTGTGTTGCTCCATGGTCATTAAAACTTTAAAAGCTATTCCTGAATCCGGAAAAGTGAGCATTTTGCCTTTGTATAAAGAAAATGATGACGAAAAGGAATTTATTGTTCAGTTAGTTCGAAAAACAATTGAAATGGATGCTGAGAATGAGTCTTTGATTCAAGAACTAGCAGAAAATTGGGATTTGGAACGAATTGCTAAAATGGATATGTTTTTGTTAAAAATGGCAATCACAGAGTTGCAATGTTTCAGCAGTATTCCAACCAAAGTTACTTTGAATGAATACATAGAAATTTCTAAGTTCTATAGTACGCCGAAAAGTAATGTTTTTATCAATGGAATCTTAGATAAGGCCATTACGAGATTGACTGGTGATAAGAAAATTGTGAAAATCGGAAGAGGTTTGTTATCTTAAAAATCAAAATATGAAAAAGTTAGTTTACCTTTCACTTTCAATGTTTTTGTTCGCATGTAATCAAGAACAGAAAGTTGAAGTAGGGCAGAAGACGACCATGGAAATAACACCTGAATTCGATGCGGGTACCGTAGTAAAAGGTGAAATCATTAACGCTCATTTTAAAGTGGAAAATACGGGCGATTATCCATTGGTTTTCGGAGAGGTGAGAGGATCTTGTTCTTGCACAGTGGCAGAAAAACCGGAAGAACCAATTCAGCCGGGTGAAACAGGGGAAATTATAGCGGAGGTAAATACAGAAAACCTGAATTCTAGAGAAATCAGTAAATCTGTTACGATAATGGCTAACACGGAGCCAAGTTTGACCGTGGTAAAAATTAAAGCAATTCTTAAAAAGTAAAAGTATGCAATCACAAGTAATAATGGTCGTTTTGATGATCGTCGTTTTTTATTTCTTCTTAATCCGACCTCAAACAAAAAAGCAAAAAGACCTTAAAAAATTCAGAGAATCCCTCAAACCGGGTGATAAAATTGTAACGATTGGAGGAATTCATGGAAAAATTCTTGAAATCGCAGATTCAACAGTGTTAATTCAGTCAGATAATTCAAAATTTAGAATTGAAAAGTCTGCGATTGCACAATCTACTGAAGATCAGATTGTTCCTAAATAGAATATGATTTAAAGATTTTAAAAACCTATAAGACTAATTTTAGTGTTTTTTTATCGTATTCATTGATTTATGTGAATTTCAAAATTGATTTTATAAAAACAATTTCGAAATAAAAATCTTTCAAATTGTATTAAATAAATTTTTTAATCAATTAAAAATAGATTCTACAATAGTAAAAACAAATATAATTGCATTTTTAAATCCGTTTTTTAATCTTTTAGAGACTGTGATTTTGGTATTTAAAGACTTCTCTCTTGGAATTTCATGGACATCATTAAAAATGGGTTGTTTTGAAAGGATGAAATTTTTAGCATCAACGTCATTAAAAAAGTAGTAATTCAGGTATTTTAAACAATAGTTATCAATTAGCGCATATTTATTCCAAACGAGTTCCTTATTACTTCGATTTTGTAAATTTTTCAAAACTGCAAATGAACTTAATGAAGTGAATTCATTATGTTTAAGTTTTACTTTAGTGTAAATCCGATCAGAATTTTTTAAGGAATCAATTACTTTAAAGGTCGCTCCAGGATTTGCGAAAACCAACATTGGGACATTGATTTTTTCATTATTTGCATAAACTTTTTCGGTTAATAGTTCAAAGTCATCAGGATTAGCATCAAGAGAATAATCCATCGTGCTATCCAACAATATGAGACAAGTTAAAAGTGCTGATGCTTCTGCTTGATATCCTAAAACTGCTTGTGCGCCATAACTATGTCCAATAGCTGCTATTTTTGAGAAATTAATGAATGGTAAGGTTTTAATGGCATTCAATATGAAATTCATGTCCTTTATTGAACGTTCTAGGTCCCAATCCACTTCAATTTCTCGATAGTCTTCAGCTTGAAATGCGCTTGTTACCACAACAAACCCATGACTTGCCAAATATTCACATAAAATTGTATTGTCATTGAGTGTGCCGCCTAAACCTGGGTGATAAAATACAAGTGGAAATTTATCATTTATAAAAGCAGCGTCTCTATAAGTTTCAATTGGTTGGTGTAGATGGTTTGAGAATGCTTTTTTTTGTTTTTGACTTAGTCTATCTCTATAAAACATATAATATGAAGAGTTTACTTTATTATACTCTTCTATACGATCAATAAAAATTTGCAATGTTGAATCATGATTCTGAACTTTAATATAATCAATATAATTCATTGACTTTTCGTCTTTTTTTACCTCTGCTGGATACCAAACATTTATAATTATTGGACGAGCATCTTTTTTTTGAAAACTTGTATCGTTTGGATATTTCAAATTATATGATCTTGAATAGTCAAAGTCAATAATCGTTTTATATCCTACATTATATGAGCCTTTTTCAATATTAGGATAAAACATTTTTTTTTGAGAAGAGTCAATCTGATACTTCTGGGAAAAACCTAAGAAAGTTAAAAGAAAAAAATAAGTTAATAGGATTAGTCTTTTTCTTATCAT
>CANGLG010000121.1 GCA_947454395.1 Flavobacteriales bacterium | reverse complement strand
TACTGCACCAGCACGCCATTTTTCAGGTAGAGGTTTCAAACGAAATCAAGCTTTATGGACATCCTATATATTAGAAGTCAACGACAAACGTATTTTTATTGGTGGAGATAGTGGATACGATACGCATTTCAAGCAGATTGGAGAAAAATTCAAGTCGTTTGATTTAGCAATCTTAGAAAATGGTCAATACAATAAAAACTGGAAATACATTCACATGATGCCGGAAGAGGTTTTGAAAGCAGCAAAAGAATTAAATACTAAAATCTTGTTTCCAGTACATTCGAGTAAATTTGCACTTGCAACTCATCCTTGGTACGAACCATTAGAGACAATCACTTCTCTTCCAAAAGATACTTCTTTTACCATAATTACACCTAAAATTGGATCAATAACTTCACCAACAAATAGCAATCAAGTATTTGAAAGTTGGTGGAAATGAATTAATTGAAATGAATTAGTTGCACATTTTAAATTTAACAAAATTAAGTATGCAGGCACCTATTTTTAAACTTCTTTTACTGATTCTTGGGCTACTTTTTTCACGAGAAAAATTCCTTGCTCAATCGGAAATACGTCCTTTAAGTTGGGCAAAATCGGTGAACCTCCCTCCTTTTTATAATTTATACAAAGTGGATGATTCTGTTTATCGTTCTGAGCAACCTACTCCTGCAGGTATGCATGTCTTGGATAGCATTGGGTTTAAATCCATATTAAGTTTACGTAATTTACTGACCGATAAATCAGCAGGTAAAGGTACAAACTTGAACTTATGTCAATATCGCATCAACACATGGACTATTACTTATCAAGAAGTTGTTGCTAGTTTACGTATCCTACTAGTTGTTGAAAAACCTGTATTAGTTCATTGCAAACATGGTTCCGATCGAACAGGATGTGTTATTGCAGCCTACCGCATGGCAGTTCAAGGTTGGACCAAAGAAGCGGCCATCAAAGAATTTCGTGAAGGAGGTTATGGTTTTCACGAGGTGTGGTTTGAGAATATATTGGTTTTGCTCGAAGGGATAGATGTGGAACAGTTACGTGCAGAGCTAGGGATTAAATGAATTGAGTAGACAAAGTAACCATGAGTGGATTTTAACATAGAAATCTTTGTGATTATTACTAGGAGGTCTCAAAGTTGTTTTTTGTCTTCTCAAAAATTCAAATTTTAAACGAATTCTAATTAAATACCGACGAATTCTAATTTGTTTCACTGTAATTTTGATATTTATATAACTTTGATACAATAAATTAAACAAAAAATCTATGAAATTAATTTTACTCACTGCATGCGTATTACTTCTTGGAAATTCGTTCGCACAAAATTATGTAACCATCCCAGATGCAAACTTTGCAAAGTATTTAAAGGAAGTTATTCCTAATGCTATGAATGGAGACCAACTAGATACTTCTAGTTCAGATGTGAAAAATTTGAAAAAAATTGATGCTGAAGCTAGAGCGATCAAAAATTTGGATGGGGTTCAGTATTTTACTGGATTGGATACTTTGGACGTGGGGAATGGAGAATTTGTTCCAAACGAAAGTAAAAACGTAATTTCTACTTTACCTGAACTACCTGAAAACTTGAAGGTATTAGTCTGTGGAAAAACTTCTTTGGATTCGTTACCTGAGTTACCGAAAAGTTTGAAAATACTTTATTGTTACGATAATCAATTAACTTCATTACCTCAACTTCCAAATTCGTTACAAATATTGCATTGTAATTATAATCAATTATCTTCATTACCTCAACTTCCAAATTCGTTACAAGAGTTACGTTGTTTTTATAATCAATTAACTTCATTACCCGAATTACCAAATTCGTTACAATTGTTATCTTGTTCTAATAATCAATTATCTTCATTACCCCAATTACCAAATTCGTTACAATTGTTATCTTGTTCTAATAATCAATTATCTTCATTACCCCAATTACCAAATTCGTTACAAGAGTTATATTGTGATAATAATCAATTATCTTCATTACCCCAATTACCAAATTCGTTACAAGAGTTATATTGTTATAATAATCAATTATCTTCATTACCCCAATTACCAAATTCGTTACAAAAGTTATATTGTTACAATAATCAATTATCTTCATTAACCGAATTACCAAATTCATTACAATGGTTAGATTGTTCTTATAATCAATTATCTTCTTTATCCAAATTACCAAATTCATTACAATGGTTAGATTGTTCTTATAATCAATTATCTTCTTTATCCAAATTACCAAATTCGTTACAATTGTTATCTTGTTCTAATAATCAATTATCTTCATTACCCCAATTACCAAATTCGTTATATTGGTTAGATTGTTCTTATAATCAATTATCCTCATTACCCCAATTACCAAATTCGTTATATAAGTTAGATTGTCATAGCAATAAAATCAATTGTTTCCCTATACTCCCTTCAAGTTTATCTGATAAAGAATATTTTAATATTTCAAACAACCCGTTCACATGTATACCAAACTATGTTCCAGCAATGGATAATAATATACTTTCATATCCTCTATGTGACAAAAATGATACAATTAACAATCCACATGGTTGTCCTAATGCAGCTAATGGTATTTTAGGTTTTACTTCCTTCGACACAAACAAAAACTGTCACAAAGACACCTTAGAAGCTCCACTTGCTAATATTCCAATGGTACTTCTAGATTCAGCAAATAACTTAGTTAGTCAAACCTATACAGCTATAAATGGTGTGTATCAATTTCCTGTAGGAGCTAATCATTACAAAGTTCAAATCGATACAACTAACCTTCCTTTTTCTGCTTTATGCCCTAAAGGTGGTGATACTACAATCATACTTTCTGATTCTTCCATTTTCGCGAAAGACGTAAACTTTAACTTGACTTGCAAAGATGGTTTTGATGTTGGTATTCGTTCGGTTGCAACTACTGGAATTGTTTTCCCTGGTCAAGCTCATAATTTGTATGTAACTGCAGGTGATATGAGTAATTGGTATGGTAGACATTGTGCGGAAGGAATTTCAGGTCAATTACAATTAACCGTTACTGGACCTGTGAAATATGTTGCTACTACCGGAACAAAAACACCTTCAATCAATGGCAATGTGTATACCTACGAAATTGCTGATTTTGGAAACGTAAATTTCTCCGAAGATTTTGGTTTATCGTTTGTGACAGACACAACAGCAAAAGCGGATGATCAAATTTGTGTGAATGCGCAAATCACACCTAAAAATGGAGATTACAATGTAGCGAATAATACGTATGATTATTGTTATTCTGTCATCAACTCCCATGATCCAAATTTGAAAGAAGTGTATCCTGCTAATTTCAAACCAGGTTATGATGGTTATTTAACGTATACCGTTCACTTCCAAAACACTGGTTCTGCACAAGCGTTCAACATTCGTTTGGCTGATACCTTAGATGCTAAATTGGATTTAAAAACATTTGAGGTGTTGAATTATAGTCATGTAAATACAGTGAGTTTGACTGGTAATGTCATGCGTGTAAAATACCCTAACATTATGTTATCTGATAGTACGACGAACGAAAAAGCATCTCATGGATTTATTCAATACCGAATTAAACCATTAGCTCCAATTTCAGAAGAACAGCAAATCAAAAATACGGCATACATCTATTTTGATTACAATGATGCAATTGTTACCAATACTACTGTAAGTAAAGCGAATAAAAGTTTAGGAATTCATGAGGAAAAAGAATTAGGATTGAGAGTTTATCCAAATCCTATGGAAAATCTATTGACTTTTGAGCGTACGAGTCATATAATAAATTCAGTTAATGTTTCCATTGTAAGTGTAAATGGTCAAGTATTGTACACGAACAAAATGGATTTGACAAACAAACAGACAATAGATTTGACTGATTTTTCTCCTGGTGTTTACTTTGTGAATGTACAAAACGAGGAGGCTACGGATGTGATTAAAGTGATTAAAAAATAGCGCTTCGACTCCGCTCAGCGAGACTAACGTGATAAATAGACTGCTTCAGAAATGGGGCAGTCTTTTTTTAACACAAAGGACACGGAGGTTTCACAAAGGACACAAAGTTATTAAGGACAGGGAGGGTTTTCATCGTAAAATTTGGACTTAGTATTTCCATATCGTCTTTGTGTACTTTGTGCTTTCTTTGTGTTCTTTGTGTTAAATATTTAGGACACCTTAAAACAGATCTAACAAATCCTCTTGGCTTAAGGACTTCAATATCGATGCTTCCGTTTGAATAATATCTGAAGCAATTTCTTTTTTGGTCGCTTGTAGGTTGACAATCTTTTCTTCGATCGTTCCAGGTGTAATTAATCGAACTGCGACTACATGTTTATCCTGACCAATTCGGTAACAACGATCTATTGCTTGATTTTCCACAGCTGGATTCCACCATGGATCCACTAGGTACACATAATCTGCTTCCGTCAAATTTAATCCTGTCCCTCCAGCTTTCAAACTTATTAAAAACACTCGGATATCATCGTTATCTTGAAAGTCATCCACGATTTCTTCCCGTTTTTTGGATTGACCTGTAAGGTAAGCAAATGGAATCGCTTCTTGTTCTAACTCTGTTTTAATTAAGTCTAGCATACCTACAAACTGACTGAATACTAAAATCTTATGGAAGCGGTGTTTTTCTTTAATTTCTTCCATGAGAACACGGATTTTAGCCGATTCATTCCCATAATATTCTTCCTCGTTTAATAATGCTGGAGAATTACAAATTTGGCGCAATTTTGTTAAAGCTGCTAAAACATACATCGAATCCATGAATTTCTTTTTCGCAGTCGATGCTTGCAGATAATCGCGCATTTCTTTTTTATAACTTTCGTAAACATCCCTTTGCTCCTTCCCCATTTCACAATACAATACCATTTCCGTTTTATCTGGAAGTTCAGTCGCTACTTGTGCTTTTGTTCTTCGAAGTACGAAAGGATTGATTTTACGTTGTAATTCCTGTGCGCGTTCTATGTCTTTGTATTTATCAATTGGTGTAGAAAACTCTTCTCTAAAATGGGTTTGTGTTCCTAGTAAACTTGGACAAGCAAAGGATAATTGTGCATATAAGTCAAACGTATTATTTTCAATCGGTGTTCCAGTCATCACAATTTTATTGCGCGATTTCAATAAACGTACCGATTTATAGCGTTGCGAATCTGGATTTTTTATTGCTTGTGATTCATCCAAGAAAATGTAGTTAAACATAAATTCTTTTAGATGGTATACATCCGACAATAGAGTTCCATAAGAAGTAATCACCACTTCATAGTTGGCTAAATCATGGATATTTTTCTCCCGATCTGCGCCATAAATAGTGTGTACTTTTAAACTAGGAGCAAATTTTTGCAGTTCTTGTTGCCAGTTAAAAATTAAGGAAGTAGGAACGACAACTAAATTTGTATTCTTGTCTTTGTGTTTCCTTTGGGTTAATATAAAAGCAATTATTTGAATGGTTTTACCTAAGCCCATATCATCCGCCAAACAACCACCAAAATTAAATTCATCTAAGAAATTTAGCCAATTCAAACCATCTTTTTGGTAGGAACGTAACTCTGCATTTAACTCTTTAGGTACTTTGACTTCTTTTATTGATTTAAAAGAAGTTACTTTATCTTTTAAACTCTGAATTTCCGTTTGTGCTTCCAGGGATAAAACTTCTTTATCGTATACTTCATCGATGTAGGTGAAATTTATTTTAGAAGTTCTAATATGGTCTTTAACCACCTCTCCAGCACGAAGATATTTGGAGAATTTTTCGATCCATTCTTGCGGTAAAATTCCGATGGTTCCGTCACTTAAAGTGATAAACTTCGTCTTGTTTTTTACCGCTTTTTGGAGTTGTTTAAGCGGTACTAACTGATTTCCGAAACTCAATTCAATAGATGTATCGAACCAATCGATTCCACTTGTAACCGTTACTCCTACCTTCGCTTTGTGTTGGTTATACTTATTTTCTTTGATCTCATTAAAACCAAGAATCGTATACCCTAAATCACGCCAATCTTCAAATACATTTAAAAACCAACCTTCCTCTAAAAATATGCGTTTGGGAAGGTAAAAAAATTCTTGTCCCTCTTGCTCAGCGAAGGAATAATGTTGGCGTTGCAAAACTGAAATCATGTGATACTCCTCCTCTAACTCTCTTGCAAGTTGGTATTCATCTCCATAACTATCTTTCAGGTAAACCTGTTTTTTGGATAGAATTGGAATTTCATGGTTCCCATATTTAAATGCAGGAGTTAGTAATATATGCGCTTCTTCTTCCGAAATATAGATGATTTTTTCCAAGGTATTATCGATGATAAACTCTTTCTGCATCGCGGGCGGAGCCTTTCTAACGAAGGTATATTCGATTCGGACAGACTTTTCAATGGAATCTAATATTTCCTGTTGAAATTCAGCAAATTTAGAAGCATGAATTAATAACTTGGAACCTTGTTTTTTAAAATAATGTAGGAAATTTAAGAGTGCTAATGAATCCACTAAATAATAACACCCATTTTCCACTAAAAAATATTCCATTTTCAAAGTCAACTGCGCAATTGGAAGTCTTCGACCTCGAATATACACCTGGGGTTTGATTTCATAAAATGCATCTTTCAAATCTACCTTCAACGAAAAATCGATTGGAGCATTTTCTAGAAATATTTGTTCAATAGAAGAAGAAGTGATGTTATCCGATTTCTTTCGATTATGACGATACACACTTAATTTCAAAGGATTACGAATAATCTCTTTGATGGCTTTTAATTCCTTCCGTTGTTGAACATCTCGCGAAACACGGTAAGAAGACATTTGTTTTATTGCCGCATGAAACTTTACCTCTTTTATACTTTCTGCATCGAATAATCTGCCATCCGCATCCAAAGGAGTTATTGGATTTTTGATTTTTCCTTCTTT
>CANGLG010000120.1 GCA_947454395.1 Flavobacteriales bacterium | reverse complement strand
GCTTTTGTCAATGCGATATTTCCAAAAAAATCAACCTCCATTATTTTTCGATTCACTTCCATCGTGGTTTCAAAAGCATTGGCTCGTTGACTAATTCCACCATTGTTTACCAGTATATCAATTTTCCCAAAACGATTGAAAACTTGGGATGCCAAGTCTTCGAAAACAGCAGAATTTTCAAGATCCAGAGGAAGAACGATGTGTTGATTGTGAAAAGCTAAAGTATCTTTTATCAATTCTAATTTATCCACGTTTCGCGCAGACAAGACTAAAATAGCACCTTGAGCAGCCAACTGTCGTGCCAATTCCTCACCGATTCCCGAAGATGCCCCGGTTATCCAAACGACTTTATTGTTATAAAATGAATTTGCCATAATGATTTCCAAAGATACGAATAGTTCAAGAGAATTGCTTAGCTCTTTAGTTTTGAGTAATTTTGAAGGATAATTTTGAGACCATGACATTAAAAGATCAGATTAAAAAACAATTTTCAGAAGCAGCAAATACTCTAACTGCGTTTCAAACCGAAGAGAATTTTGATAAAATCGAACAAGCCATTCTTTTAATGTCAAAAGCACTGGAAAATGGTAACAAAATCATCAGTTGCGGAAACGGAGGATCCATGTGTGACGCCATGCACTTTGCTGAAGAATTAAGTGGCCGTTTTAGGAACAATCGCAAAGGTTTAGCAGCAGTCTCCATTTCTGACCCTTCGCATATCAGTTGTGTAGCTAATGATTATGGCTATGACTTCGTTTTTTCAAGGTATCTGGAAGCTTTGGGACAGCCTGGAGATGTTTTGTTGGGAATTTCCACGTCAGGCAACTCTCAAAATGTGATTTTAGCAGTTGATAAAGCAAAAGAATTGGGAATTACCAGTATTGTATTGACAGGAAAAGACGGTGGCAAACTTGCTCGTCTTGCAGACTTAGAAATTCGCGCTCCATATTCTACCTATGCCGACAGAGCGCAAGAAATTCATATCAAAGTAATTCACAACCTAATTCTTGGAATCGAGCAACAATTAGGATTGTAAAGCTATATCTCTTCTGCCAAATTCAGCTTTGAATGTTTTCTTCCGTAGCTAAAGTAAATCACTAATCCGATTATCAACCAGCCTGTGAAATAAATCCAGTTTTTCAACTCGATTTGACTCATCATGTATAAACAAGAAAGCAATCCCAAAATAGGAATTAAAGAAAGATTTTGTAAAACCGCCATCACGGTAATAAAAATCGTAAACAGAATGAAAATCCAAGACGGTATTTTATTGGCAAAATGAGACCAACCTTTGTTATGTGTTTTGATGTTTTTCCAACCGTTTTTTTGAATATCCATTGAAAGAAATTCGGCACCCTTTTCTTCAGCATACAACTCTTCAAGATTTATTTGAACTGAATAATTAACATTCGGGTTATTCTGTTTACGGATGAAATCTGAATGAGCTTGATTTTTTAGTTCCCTAATTTGTTCATCAGTCATTTGCAGAAGCATCTCATTCGATGTTTTCAAAGTTGGTTTATTGAGAACGAAAGTCATGGTTTGCTCATTGTACTTAGTAAAAAGCAAAACCAAAGTCCCGACAAACAAAAACGGCATCACATATCTCCCATTGATAAAAGGCGTTTTGAATTTTCCTCTCGGAATGTCTTTCTTATTTTGTAAAACCAACACACCACCGCAAACCAAAACAAAAGCGAACAAAGTTCCGATGCTACAGAGGTCTGTCACCATCGTTAAATTCATAAACAACGCCGGAACAGCAACTACAAATCCTACAACGATAGTGGAAAACGAAGGTGTTTTATATTTCGGGTGGATTTTAGCAAAACGCTTAGGCAATAAACCATCACGACTCATACTCATCCAAATACGTGGTTGACCCATTTGAAAAACCAATAAAACCGACGCCATGGCAATTACAGCACTCACTGCAATGATTCCGGACATTTTATCTAAGTGAATTTCCTGAAAAACAAAGGCCAATGGATCACCAACATCTAATTTCTCATAAGAAACAATCCCAGTGAGCACCAAAGCAATTATTACATAAAGAACAGTACAAATGATAATCGCCCACATCATTCCTCTTGGCAAGTCGCGTTGTGGATTCTCACATTCTTCAGCTGTGGTAGAAATGGCATCAAAACCAATGTATGCAAAGAAAACCGCTGATACACCTTTTAAAATTCCTGAAATTCCCTTCGGCGCAAATGGACTCCAATTATCCGTATCAATGTAAAAAACACCGACTGCAATCACCAAGAGTATAATAGCAAGTTTCACAACCACCATCGCATTGGAAGCATTTCGACTTTCTTTCATGCCTCGATAAACCAACCAAGTAATTAAGATGATAATAAATAAAGCTGGTATATCAAGTATTAAATGAATTCCAAATAGATTAGGTGCTGATTTCCAAGCATAATAAGAATTAATTAATGTTTCATTTAATTCATTAAATTTCGTTCCTCCTTGCATTAAAGTAACTGCTTCATGGTAACCATTTGACGCAGAAAGATAATCCATTTGTATCCATTGAGGCATGTGAATTCCATTAATACCTAATGACTTTATGTGTATTCCTTCGAGCATACTGGTAAAATAATCACTCCAAGAAATGGCAACTGTAATGTTTCCAATTGCATATTCCATAATGAGCGCCCAGCCAATAATCCAAGCAATAATTTCTCCAAAAGCAACGTAAGAATAAGTATATGCCGAACCTGCTACCGGAACCATCGAAGCGAACTCAGCATATGCAAAGGCAGCAAATCCACAGGCAAGCGCCGTAAACAAGAATAAAAATATAACGGCAGGACCTCCTTCAGAACTTGCTTTTCCAATCGTACTGAAAATTCCGGCACCAATGATTGCCGCAATCCCAAAGGCTGCTAAATCGCGCACTTTCAAGTGTTTTCCAAGCGATTCATGTTCCTGCTCCAACTTATGCGCTGAAACCATTTTCAGAATATCTTCTACTTTTTTCTTACGAAAGAGTGAACTCATAATTTTTATTTGATTTAAAAAGGTTGTTAAATGTATGAAAATTATTAAGATTTCTGTGAAAAGCGAACAGCTTTCTCTTTCATCTGTTACATTTGTATTGTGGGAAATTTTATAGAAATAAAGGGCGCAAGAGTCCATAATCTGAAAAATCTGGACGTGAAAATTCCGCATGGAAAAATCACAGTGATTACCGGTGTATCAGGTTCAGGGAAATCAAGTCTGGCTTTTGACACCATCTACGCGGAAGGCCAAAGACGTTTCATTGAAAGCATGTCCTCTTATGCTAGACAATTTCTAGGAAAATTAAACAAGCCTGAAACGGATTACATCAAAGGAATTGCCCCATCGATTGCCATACAACAAAAAGTAATTACAAGTAACCCACGCTCAACTGTAGGTACAACAACAGAAATTTACGATTACCTGAAATTGCTATTTGCTAGAATCGGACAAACCTATTCACCAGTTTCTGGAAACGAAGTAAAAAAACACACGGTTGGCGATGTCGTTCATTTTCTTAAAGAATTATCGAAAGATTCAAAAATTGCTGTTTTTTCTCCTATTGTAATTAAGGATAATGAAACAATTAAAAATAAATTAGAAAATCTTTATAAACAGGGATTTAATAGAGTTTACTTAAATAATAAATTTGAATTAATTGAGGAACTATTAGATAATAATATTGATGAAGAAGTTCAATTGGTTATCGACCGAATCTCTTGTGATTTTTTAGATGAAACCAACGAAGCCAGAGCCACAGATTCCATTGCAATAGCTTTTGCAGAAGGCGAAGGAAACTGTGGTATTTTTGAACTAGACACCAAAAAAACTACTTGGTTCAGCAATCGCTTTGAGCTTGATGGCATAGAATTTCAGGAACCCAATCATCATTTTTTCGCATTTAACAACCCTTATGGCGCCTGCAAGACCTGTGAGGGATACGGAATGGTTTTAGGAATTGATGAGGAACTTGTGTTTCCGGACCGAAATTTAAGTATTTATGAAGGAGGCATTGCTCCTTGGAAAGGTGAAACGATGAGTGAATATTTAAATGAATTGATTTTCAATGCCAAGAAGTTTGATTTTCCAATTCATCGACCAATTAAAGATTTATCACCAAAAGAAATCAAGTTAATTTGGAATGGAAATAATTACTTTTTAGGTTTAAATAAGTTTTTTAAATTCATTGAAAGTCAAACATATAAAATACAATACCGGGTTTTACTTTCTCGTTACCGAGGAAAAACAATTTGTCCGGAATGCCACGGCACCAGACTGAGGGGCGATGCTGCCAATGTCAAAATAAACGGTCTTTCAATTCAAGAATGTATTTTACTTTCCATTGAAGATTGCTTTGACTTTTTCAGTAATCTCCAACTTTCCGAATACGACCAACAAGTGTCAAAACGAATCTTACCTGAAATTCAAAGTAGATTAAGTTTCCTAAAAGATGTTGGTCTTGGCTACCTCACATTAAACAGAGCAGCGAACTCACTTTCAGGAGGAGAATCGCAACGTATTAATTTAGCAACATCGCTTGGAAGCAGTTTAGTTGGCTCCATTTATGTTTTAGATGAACCCTCAATTGGTCTGCATCCTAAGGATACCGAACGACTCATTTCTGTTTTAAAACGCCTTAAATCAATTGGAAATACAGTTGTAATCGTTGAACACGAAGAAGAGGTAATGCGCGCCGCCGATGAAATCCTTGACATTGGACCAAAAGCAGGAATTTATGGCGGGGAAGTTGTATTTCAAGGAACATTTGATGAATTACAAGGCTCCAAAGACAGTTTGACCGCTGATTATTTATTGGAACGTAAAATTATTCCAATTCCTAAAAAGCGAAGAACTTCTCAAAACAAACTGATTATCGAAGGTGCTCGACAACACAATCTTAAAAACCTGACCATTGATATTCCCTTGAATAACCTTGTTTGCTTCACAGGGGTTTCCGGCTCCGGAAAATCAACATTAATTCGCTCAATAATCTATCCTGCCGTTCGCAAAGAATTGGGATTAAGTTCTGACTTGCCCGGAAAATTTGATGCAATTAAAGGGGATTTGAAAATGATAAAAAACATTGAATTCGTAGACCAAAATCCCATTGGGAAATCATCTCGAAGCAACCCAATTACTTATGTTAAAGCTTTCGATGACATAAGAGAACTCTATGCAAAACAACCACTTGCAAAAATGAGAGGCTACAAGCCAGGATTCTTTAGTTTTAACGTAGAAGGAGGCAGATGCGAAATGTGTGAAGGCGAAGGAACCATCACCGTAGGAATGCAATTTATGGCCGATGTAAATCTTGTTTGTGAAACATGCAACGGAAAAAGATATAAATCCGAAACGCTGGAAATTGAATACCGCGGAAAAAATATTCACGACTTACTAGAAACAAATCTAGACGAAGCACTTGAATTTTTCATAGCGGGCACAGAGAAACTCGAACAAAAAATCGTTGAGAAAATTCAACCTTTGGTTGATGTTGGTTTGGGATATTTAAAGGTCGGGCAATCTTCTAGCACCATGAGCGGTGGAGAAGCACAGCGAATCAAACTAGCGTCGTTTTTATCCAAAGGAATCAACACTCCTTCTACCCTTTTCATTTTTGATGAACCGACCACCGGCTTGCATTTTTACGATATTGATAAGTTGATTATCGCCTTCAACGCACTTATCGACCGAGGTCATTCCGTGATTGTAATTGAACACAACATGGAAGTAATAAAATGTGCTGATTGGATTATCGACTTAGGTCCTGTAGGAGGTGAAAAAGGAGGGAATATTCTATTTTCAGGAACACCGGAAAAGTTGGTTAAACTAGATTATATTGCAACAGGAATTTTTCTTAACGAAAAGCTAGGTTAATTTCTAATATATATTAATGTTTGGATAAATAGTTATTTTTTCGTATCTTCAAGTAATGAACATTAATACCCAAGCCCACGATTTTGACCCGGCAACATTTACTGAGAACATCATAAATCAAACAAATAAAAGCGTTTTTTTAACTGGAAAAGCCGGAACAGGCAAAACAACCTTACTTCGTAAAATTGTTCGCTCAACACACAAGAACACAGCCATTGTAGCCCCAACAGGAATTGCAGCTTTAAATGCCGGAGGTGTTACCATTCATTCCTTTTTTCAACTTCCATTTGGTTGTTTTATACCGGAATTTGAAAGTCCCCAAAAGGAGCAATACATCAAACACGAAAATAAAACCACGTTAAAACGGCACTTTAAAATTAACAGTCATCGGATTGCCATCATTCGAAGTTTGGAATTACTTGTGATTGATGAAGTTAGTATGCTGCGTGCCGATTTACTGGATGCAATTGATTGGACATTGAAAACAATTCGCAGAAATAACGAAGCTTTCGGTGGAATACAATTACTTTTTATCGGTGATTTACTGCAATTACCTCCTGTTGTCAAACGCGAAGAATGGCAATTCCTAAGTCGATATTACCAAGGAATTCATTTTTTTAATGCGCGTGTCTTAGAATCTGAAAAACCACTTTACATTGAATTGGAAAAGATTCACCGTCAAGACAATAAGGTATTTATTCATCTCCTCAACAACCTTCGAAACAACGTCATTACGAATGAAGATTTGGATTTATTGAATACACACGTGAATCCAAATTTAACCACCAAAGAAAAAGAAGGATTTATTTCACTCACCACGCACAATTCGAAAGCCGACGAAATGAATGCAAAAGAGTTAAGTGCTCTTAAAGGGAAATCATTTTCATACGATGCAGAAATAACAGGTGAATTCAACGAAAATCAATATCCGATAGAAAAACGATTGGAATTGAAAGAAGGAGCTCAAATCATGTTCATCAAAAACGACATTTCATTTGACAAACAATTCTACAATGGAAAAATAGGAT
>CANGLG010000119.1 GCA_947454395.1 Flavobacteriales bacterium | reverse complement strand
TTGCAAAGCCTCAACACCATCACAGCATAGAGCCACAGAATAACCGTCAGTTCTAAGTTGATCTGAAATTACAAGTCCCAAATTAACATCATCTTCAACAAGTAAAATTTTGATATTTATCATAACTCAGCAAAGATATAAAAATACTAAGGGCTCTGAGTTCACACCCAAAGCCCTTAGCAATCAACCTAACCTACTACTACATCACAAATGTATATTAAATTAATCGTAAATAAAAATGAATTTTAATTTATTTTTTATCATTTTTTTCTCAATACTGACTAACAGTATTTTAGCAAACTATTTTCATTCCGATTGTTTAAAACAACAGTATCTTTGTTTAAAAAAAAGAATGCTATGGCAGTAATCTTTGTAGTTGATGATGACGATGACATTCGTGAATTACTAAAATATAATTTAGAAAAAAACGGTCATGAGGTAATAACTTGTGAAAATGGGTATTCTTGTATTGAGGAAGTTAAAAAAAAGAAGCCTGATTTAATTCTTTTGGATGTAATGATGCCTGGAATGGACGGAATCGAAGTTTGTGAGAACCTAAAATCAACCCCAGAAAATAGCGATATATTTATTTGTTTCCTCACTGCTAGAAATGAAGATTACAGTCAAATTGCAGGTTTGGAAGCCGGCGGCGATGACTATGTAGCTAAGCCAGTTAAACCAAAAGTATTAATGAGTAGAGTTAATGCGCTCCTGAGAAGAAAAGAATTTCAGCAACCTCAACCGACAATTACAAATGAACTTTATATTAATCGAGAAAGATACATAATTGAAAAAGATGGAAAGGAAATTCATCTTCCTAGAAAAGAATTTGAATTACTCGCACTGTTAGCATCACGGCCAAATTTTGTTTTCAAAAGGGAAGTTATTCTCGAAAGTGTTTGGGGAACAGATATTATTGTCGGTGACCGCACAATAGATGTTCACATTAGAAAACTAAGAGAAAAAATCGGAGAGGATTACATATCCACGGTTAAAGGTATTGGTTATAAATTCAATGAATAATACTGGAACGTTTATTGATAAAAACAAAAAAATAGATATCAAAATGAAACATTTTTACTTAACCTCTTTTCTGCTTTTATTTACAGGAATAATTAAAGCTCAAACTTCATTTGGTGAAGAATTTTCAAAAATTAAAGCAGAATTAATCGATTGGGACCAGATTCGAGGAGAATGGTTAGGAACAGCAATCGTTGCAATTGCGGAAAGAAAAACGGTGCCAGACCGGACTTTCCCTGAGGAATTAACTCCTTATCACATGTTGACTATGGTTCCTGTAGAAAAAAGACAAGAAATATCTACCATTCTTAACCAAACCAGAAGTTATCGAAACCCTTTATTTTCAAACCAATGGCAAACCGCTGATTTGATAATAAATCATAGTTTTTGTTCTACAGTAACCGGAAGAAGTTATGGCGACCCTCATCTAAGTTCATTTGACAAGGCAACTTATTCTTTTCAAACCGTAGGTGAATTTGTAGTTTCAAAATCATCAAATAATAATTTCGAAGTTCAGTCAAGACAAAGTCCTCAAAGCAATACTTTCTCATTAAACACAGCAATAGCAATGAATGTAGGAGGTGATCGTTTATGTTATTACGCAAATGAGAAACCCGACAATAATTTCAGCTCATGGCGTCTTGAAGGACAGCCACTGCAGTTAAATGGAAGAACATATTTTCTTCCACATGGTGGGACAATTAGTTTAGTTGGGCGTTACTACACCATAGCATGGCCAACGGGTGAATCAGTTATTTTGGAAAGTCGTTCCAGTGAATTTAGTTTTGTAAATCTGACCATTCAAATTTTTAGCTGCGACCAAGGTAATTTCGAAGGATTACTTGGAAATGCCAACGGAATCATGGAAGATGATTTTAGTGGGCGTAATAATAATCGACAAAGGCCTGCCTACGCTTCCTTTTCTTCTTTTGGAAACCCCATGTTACAACAAGCTTCCGTTGCAGCAGAAAGGGAGTACTTGAATTTTTTATCAAGAGACTTTGCGGATGATTGGAGAGTTACTGAACAAACATCACTTTTTGATTATGGAATTGGTCAATCTACCTTTACATTCACAGATCGTTCTTTTCCAAAAGAGCATTATACTGTATCAGATTTACCAAATGATAAACAAGCTAATGCTAGAAAAAAATGTCAGGAAATGGGTGTCTCTGCCGATGAAATGCAAGGATGTATTTTTGACAATGGATTTTTAAATCTCAACCCAAATCCAATACCACGTCCAATAAATCCAACACATGGAATTACAATGACAAAGCTTGATCGTCCTATTATAAACAACAATGCAAAATCTTTTTATGAAAATTTGAATTTATCCTCACCTAACAACGGTGCAGTACCTTTAGCAAAACCAGATAATGGGGTTAACATTATTAAACCTATCGAGGAAAAGCCAATGCATATAAACAACAATCTTGAAGAAAATTCAAATCCGATTGAACACCCGAAAGGTAAATTTGAAATTTCAAAACCGAAGACGGATTTAAAAGTAAATCAAACATCTCCAGCACCAAAACCATCTAATCCCGCTCCTTCCAATCCCATTCAGAAACCAAATTTAGGTGGTGGTTTGAAAGTAATTAAGGGATAGTTATTCTTTTATGAAATATAAAAATTGAGCGTTTTTATTCGACCTTAATACTATTTGATAAATTCCTGAAGAAAGGTTTTTCACATTAACCTCATCTTGATCCTCTCCTTTCAAAACTATAGTTCCCGTCAAATCATAAATTTCAAAGTCTGTTTTCTGCTTAGATTGGATTGTTAATTTGTCCGCTACTGGATTAGGGTATATCTTAATTTCAGAAAGGCTATTCTCATTAAGCGCATTTAATGGGCAACTTTTTCCTGAAAGAAAATCCCAAATGACTTGGGGAGAATAGAAATCCATATTAATTGTTCCTGCTCCACCAACCAAAGTAGAAATTCCTGGCCATTGATGCCCACCTCCAGTAATTTTAATCAATTCAAGTGGGCTATTACAACTTGAATAGGAGATTCGTTCCGGGGAAGATAAGTCTACCAAATTAGTGTTTGGCATTTGAACTGTCAAAGGTGTAGGAACGCAATTGAGAAACGAAGCCCATTTTTGCATCGCCTGATCAACTGACACACCCGTTGCAGCACCACCATTGTATGGAACAACGGCATCTACAGTTCCATGGATATGAAGAACAGCAGGTGAGAATTGAGGATTACAATTGGCATAGGTCGTATCACTCATATTTCCAGATACTGTAGCAATAGCAGCAAAACATTCTGAAGATTCACAAGCCATTTTATGACTCATAAATCCACCATTTGAAAATCCACACAAATACTGTTTTCTTGGATCAGTATTATATGTACTTTGAAAAAAATGTGCAAGTGTTTCAATAAAGCCCTTGTCATCTGCCGTTGAGACGGAAACATTCATGTTCGCATTCCATGCGTTGTTAATTCCGTCCGGATAACAAACAATAAAATTATTCTGTTCTGCAATTGCATTAAAACCTGTAATATCCATTACCCCTGCACCTGTTTGTGTTAAACCGTGTAAAAGAATTAAAAGTGGAAGTTGTTGACTTTGATTCCATGAACTTGGTGTATAATAAACAAAAGTTCTGTTTATTCCATTGTGATTCATACTGCTGTTTGTTTGAGCAGAAACAGTATTTATACAAAAGGTCAAAAAAACAGCGGAAATAATTTTCATAAAACAATTTTAATCAAAAAAGGCAAAATCAAATGACTTTGCCTTTCAAAATTATTTAGTTTTTTGTCATTTCACAAAGCGTAAAACTTTATTTTGATTTTTGTCGGTAACAAGTAAAAGGTAAGTTCCATGACCTAGATTAGAAACATTAATTACTTGTTCATAGTTTCCTGAAATAACTTCTTTACCGCTTAAATCAGTAATTCTGTATGAACTTCCAGATTTCAATCCTTTTACTTGAATAAAATTTTCAGCAGGATTTGGATAAACAAACAACGATTCTGATTTATTTTCATTTAATGAACTAAACTGATAATCAAATTCAGAGCTCACCATTAAATACTTAGGAACTGATTTTATTGGGCAATATAATAACAAAGTCAATACATAAGTTCCATTTCCGGAATTCATATTATATACTGAATTAACGATAACCGAATCACCATTGTTGTAACCTAATACCCAGCTAACTAGAATAGAATCTGTTGCCAGAACAGAATAATTACTGATGTAACCGTTTATAATTGAGTCGTAATAGATACTACAATTGTTTATCCAAGCACTGGAATCTACACCTACAACTGTGGAATCGATAAATATATTTCCATTTATAATTAATGTATCTCCTGAATTTGAGGCCACATCTCCGACAACAGTTGCCGCGCAACCGTTCGCATCTACAACTGTTGCAGTATAAGTTCCTATGCATAAATTCGCTGCTGTAGCATTTGAAGATGTTCCCGCATTTGCGTAGCTATATACGTAAGGTGTCGTTCCTCCAGAAGCAAAAATTGTCATTGAGCCATCGCAGGTTAGCGCATCTGTAGCATTGCTAGTTTGAGAGTACGCTGAGAATCCCTGACAAACATTCGATGAATCAGAAATAAAAACTGAATCACAAACTTGACATCCGTTTGAAGCCGTAACACAAACTTGATAAACTCCTGAACACAAATTTGTTGCATTCATTCCGATCATTCCATTGCTCCATGTGTAACTATATGGTGCTGTTCCTCCATTTGCTGTTATACTTGCAGAACCATCGCAAGTAGCAGGTGAAGTTGTGTTAACTACATTTGAAAAAGCAAACGACAATCCAGAACAAGTGTCAATTCCAACGATTGTTGTAGTTGAAAAACTACATCCATTTGCGTCACCAACATTTATCGTATAAGTTCCGGAACATAGATTGGTTGGGTTGTTTGATCCATAGGCGACCGTTCCATTTCCAATCGAATAATAATAAGGAGCTATTCCTCCATAAGGACTTGCTAAAATAGAACCATCACAAACATTTACACCGGTTGTTGGTGAAACTGAAATATTTGCTCCTATTTGATTGCAAGGGGCGCTAATTCCAACATTACCTGTCGCTGATGAACTACAACCTGAGTTATCTGAAATAGTTACTGTGTAAGTTGTTCCCGAACACAAGTTTGATAAAGTTGCTGAATTTACATTGTTCCCTCCTGGAGACCACGTGTAAGTGTAAGGTGCGGTTCCCCCGATGATAGTAGCTGTTATTGAACCATTACATGTTGAAGAATCAGATGCATTTGTAATCGAAAGTGAAACTGAACATTGCGAAAATGCAAATTTCCCGATAATCAAAAGTAAAAATGGTAAGAAATTTCTCATAGGTGATATAAATTTATTTAAAAATGCAAAAATAATACTTTCTAGTTATTTGCTTTCAGACGTGATTAAATACATTACGTTGCCTTAAAACAATCAATTATCAAATCCTTGACATTTTGTACTTTTGAAAAATGAAGTACTTTATTATAATAATTTTCTTTTCTTTCTCAATAACATCCTTTTCGCAAAGGCAGACTTCACCGAAAATCGTTGTGGGAATTGTTGTGGATCAAATGTGCTACGATTATTTATACCGATTTGAAAGTAATTTTTCAGAAGGAGGATTCAATAAATTTCTGAATCAAGGAATGAATTGTCGAAATGTACAATACAACTATGTACCAACATATACCGGTCCTGGACATGCTTCAATTTATACAGGGACGACACCAAGTAATCATGGCATAGTTGGTAATGATTGGTACAATCGTTCAAACAACAATAATATTAATTGCGTTGCTGATATCAATTCGAAAACCATTGGAAGCAATTCGGAAGAAGGAAATGTATCTCCAATTAATTTGAAAACATATACCATTACCGATCAGTTGAAAATGACTTATCCCAACGCAAAAGTTGTTTCAATGTCAATTAAAGACCGTGGAGCCATACTTCCCGGAGGACATCTGAGTGACGGAAGTTACTGGTTTGATTATAATTCTGGGACATTCATTACAAGTTCGTTTTTCAAAAAAGAACTTCCGAAATGGGTTTCGAAATTCAATTCAAAAAATAATGCACAGACATATTCTAAAACATGGAATTTATTATTGCCAACAGAAAAATACAAATCCGTTGATGACAGCCCGTATGAAGTTTTAGTTGGAGGAAAAACGACACCTACATTTCCATACGATTTATTGAAAATGTCAGGTGGCAAATTAAACACGCAGTATTTTACGATGTCGCCGTTCGCGAATACATTACTGACTGATTTTGCTTTAGAAGCTCTAACGAATGAAAATCTCGGAGCAGACAAACAAACGGATATGCTTTGCATTAGTTATTCCACCCCGGATATTGTCGGACATACTTTTGGCCCGTATTCTCTTGAAATTGAAGACATTTATGCACGATTAGATAGGGAATTGGAAAGGTTGATTTCAGCGCTAGAAACTAAATATGGAAAAGACGGCTTTGTTGTGTTTTTAACTGCTGATCATGCTGTGGTTCCTGTGCCTCAAATGTTAATTGATAAAAAATTACCGGGCGGATATTTATTTTTGGATAAACTAATAACCGATTTAAAAAGTTCCTCTTTGTCTAAATTCAAGACAGATTTAATCGAGTTTGAAACAAATCAAAACATTTATTTAAATCTTAAAAAAATAGATTCACTAAAATTGAATAAAAATGAAGTGACAACTTTTTTTGCCAATCAAATAAAAAACTGGCCCAATGTAAAAGCTGTCTTCACACACGAAGAACTAACGAATCCCGCAAAAGACAATGAATGGAAAGACATGGTGCGCTTAGGATACGATAACAAAAGAAGTGGTGAAATTATTTTCATCATGGAGCCTGGTTATTTGGTAAAAGAGATAGAATCAGCGAATTCACATCGCGGAACATCACATGGCTCATCGTTCAACTATGACACGCATGTTCCTTT
>CANGLG010000118.1 GCA_947454395.1 Flavobacteriales bacterium | reverse complement strand
TCTTTCGAAAAAAATGGTGAACGCATAATGAATTTTGAAATGGAAAGTTCAGCGCTTTTTGCACTTGGAAAACAATTAGGGCACAAATGCACGACAATTTGTTTGGGTGTCGCGAACAGACCGAATCTTGAATTTTCCGAAGGCTATGAAGATGAAATGACAGGATTGATTAAATATACGTTGGATCGAATTTGATTATTTCGCTAAATATTTCTCAATCGTAATATGTAAACTCAAGCCTCGCAGTTTTTCTCCTTGAGCCAAAATATTACCTTCACCATCAATTAAAAAACCACTTGGAATAGAGGCAACTCCATATTTACCTGAAACAATTCCCTCCTTGTCAATGCCGTGGTTTTTCCAACTCAATTTATCGGCTTTAATTGCTGTTTTCCAAGAGTTTTCATCTTTATCCAAAGAAACACTAAAAACTTCAAAGCCATTTCCATTTGTGAATTTTCGCTTGCGGTATTTGTTGTAGGCTTCCACTACATTGGAACTTTCTTGCCTGCACGGTCCGCACCAAGATGCCCAGAAATCTATCAAAACCAATTTTCCTTTTAAACTTGAAAGTGAGACTTTTTTGCCCGAAGGTGATATTAATGAAATTTCGGGTGCTTTATCATAAATGGTTTCCACGTTTTCATTTCTGAAACAAACGGAGTAGCATGCAAAAATTGCCAATACAATTCCTCCTATAATCAGTTGCTTTTTCATTAGCCAACTCTTCGGATGTCTGCTCCGATGTTGTTCAAACGCAATTCGATGTCTTGATAACCTCGGTCAATTTGTTCGATGTTATGAATAACACTTTTCCCTTTTGCAGATAAGGCTGCGATAAGTAAAGAAACACCAGCACGTATATCCGGCGAAGTCATGCTAATTCCTTTCAAATCGTGTTCGCGGTTCAAACCAATAACAGTCGCTCGGTGTGGATCACAAAGAATTATTTGGGCTCCCATATCAATCAATTTATCTACGAAGAACAAACGTGATTCAAACATTTTTTGGTGAATCAAAACTGAACCTTTCGCTTGTGTTGCAACAACCAAGATTATTGAAAGTAAATCCGGGGTGAATCCTGGCCACGGCGCATCATAAACAGTCAAAATAGAACCGTCAATGAACGTGTCTATTTCATAATTCTCTTGAGCGGGTATGTAGATGTCATCTCCCCTACGCTCCAATTTTATTCCCATTCTTCGGAAAACATTTGGAATAATTCCCAAATTTTCCCAACTCACATCCTTGATTGTAATTTCAGATTTGGTCATTGCTGCCAAGCCAATGAAACTTCCAATTTCAATCATATCCGGTAAAATCCGATGATAACATCCACCCAAAGATTTTACGCCTTCAATGTGCAATAAATTGGAACCTATTCCGGTAATCTTAGCACCCATTGAATTAAGCATTTTACATAGTTGCTGAATGTAAGGTTCACAGGCAGCATTATAAAATGTCGTAGTTCCTTCTGCTAAAACAGCAGCCATTAAAATATTGGCCGTTCCGGTTACAGAAGCCTCATCCAAATGAATGTAAGTTCCTTTTAATTTTTTTGCCTCTACTGAATAAAAATGTTCGCCGGCATCGTAATTAAACTTTGCACCTAACAATGCAAACCCCTCAAAATGGGTATCTAAACGTCTTCTTCCTATTTTATCTCCACCTGGTTTTGGAATAAACCCTCTGCCAAACCTTGCTAAAAGTGGACCCACGATCATAATTGATCCACGTAAAGAAGAAGCACGCTTTTTGAAATCTTCAGTTTCTAAATATTTTAAGTCTATGTCTTTGGCTTGAAAAATATAAGTTCCTTTTTCAACCTTTTCCACCTTAACTCCCATAGTTTGTAATAAAGCAATGAGCTTATTAACATCGATGATATCAGGCACGTTAGAAATTGTTACTTTTTCCTCTGTTAAAAGAGGGGCGCACAAAACCTGTAGCGATTCGTTTTTTGCTCCTTGTGGGATTAATTCACCTTTTAAAGGTTTCCCTCCATAAATTTCAAATGAAGCCATACTTTATTGCTTTTTGAATTTTTTCTTTTGTTTGAAATTTTTATTATTCTTGTTTCCAGTGAATTTTTTATTCATTCCCATTGAACGGAGTAGCGTATTCGTATTCACCAATTCATCTGGGTTTTCAAGAATTAATTCGCCTTTTGAAAGTTCTTTCAAATGTTCAGCAATCACATTATTTTCAACCGCATCGTTGTTATGAGACAAGTATTGCTTTTTCATGAAATTTGCCATCGTGTTTTTCAAATACTCCTTTTCATTCACATCTGAAACTTCCTTTGACGTTTCTAAAATCGTTTGTGTATATTTCCCGTAATGCCCATATCTGATTGAACTTTTCGGGTATTCCATCCACTGTGGTTTTTCATTCAAAACCTCTTGTTTCGGAATTTCATATGGAGAATCTACATCTAATTGAAAATCAGACATCACGAACAAATGCGTCCAAAGTTTGTGTCTAAAATCATCGACATCTCTTAAGTGTGGGTTTAATTGACCCATTACCTCGATTATGGCTTGTGCAGCGCGATTTCTCTCATCGCGATCTACAATCTTCATCGCATGCGCAATCATATTTTGAACATTTCTACCGTACTCTGGTAAAATTAAACGACCACGCGTTGTATTATATTCCATAATTAATTTTCTAAATGTTTAGCCAATGCATTGTCAAATAATGCTTTAGCCTCTGTGATGAATCCGTAATGCTCTTCATCAATTTGTAATTTGCCTTTAGTAACATGTCCCAAAAGTGTTATATTCACCCCTACTTCTACCATGTATTCCAAGAATCTTTCCTCTATTTCTTCGGCAACAGTTACTACCACTCTGCCTTGGCCTTCACCAAATAAAAAGGCATCTTCTCGAATTTCTGAATCGGTAACAATATCAAAACCAAGCTCTCTTGGCATGGACATCTCTACCAAAGATACATATAATCCTCCATCTGCAACATCATGAACAGCATTAACCAAATCATTTGCAATTAGTCCTTTCACAGCATCTTGCATTCGAAACTCTTTCTCCAAGTCAAAATAAGGAGCTGGAGATGCTTTTATTCCATGGTATGTTGCCAAATATTCAGATGAAGCAATGTCTTCTGTATAATCACCAATTAAGAAAATCAAATCACCTTTTTGTTTAAAATCCAAAGTCATAACTTTCTCTTTATCTTCCACAATTCCAATCATTCCAATGGTTGGCGTTGGGAAAACAGGCACTTCTTTTCCTCCGATTGAAGTTTGATTGTAAAATGAAACATTTCCTCCTGTTACAGGTGTTTCAAATTTCAAACAAGCAGCTGACATCCCTTTAATTGCGCCAACAAATTGCCAATAAGATTCAGGATTATAGGGATTTCCAAAGTTCAAACAGTTTGTAATCGCACTTGGAATTCCTCCTGCACAAACGATGTTTCTAGCAGCCTCTGAAACAGCAATCATGGTTCCTACTTCCGGATCTGCATTAACGTAGCGAGAATTACAATCAACAGTCATTGCCAATGCTTTGTTCGTGCCTTTGATATTCACAACTCCCGCGTCAGACGGTCTATTTGTTGTCATATTTCTTGTTCCAACCATTGAATCATATTGTTCATAAACCCATCGTTTTGAGGCAATATTTGGCATTTGAAGTAATTCAAAACCAACCTCTTTCAAGTTTGCGGGCATTTTCACTTGATCAATGTTAAACTTTTTATATTCCTGATAATAAGCAGGTTCTTTGAAATCTCTTTTATATTGCGGAGCACCTCCACCAAGCACTAGCGATTCAGCTGGAACATCACCTACTAATTCTTCGTGCATATAATAGCGAATTCTGCCGGTATCTGTAACATGACCAATTTCCTCAGAATGTAAATCCCATTTTGTAAAAATTTCATTAACAATTGATTCCTTGCCTTTTTGAACGACAACTAGCATTCGCTCTTGTGATTCAGACAAAAGAATTTCATATGGCAACATGTTTTCTTGACGCGTTGGAACCTTATCCAAATAAATTTCCATTCCTACATTTCCGGCAGCACTCATTTCACATGTCGAACAAGTAATTCCAGCCGCTCCCATGTCTTGCATTCCAACAATTGCGTCAGTTTCTGACAATTCCATGGTTGCTTCCAAAAGTAATTTTTCCATGAACGGATCTCCCACTTGAACTGATGGTAAATCAGAAGCAGAATCCTCAGTGATATCTTTAGAGGCAAAAGCTGCACCTGCAATTCCATCTTTACCGGTAGCAGAACCAACAATAAATACTGGATTACCTGGACCTTTTGCAGTTGCTGAAATTGTTTTTTTAGTATCTATTATTCCTGCTGAAAATGCATTTACAAGCGGATTTGTATTATATGACTCATCAAAAAACACTTCACCTCCAACAATTGGAATACCGAACGCATTTCCATAATCACCAATTCCTTTTACAACACCTTTCACTAACCATTTGGTTCTTGCTGATTCAATATTTCCAAAACGCAACGAGTTTAATTGTGCAATTGGTCTCGCTCCCATGGTGAATATATCACGGTTTATCCCTCCTACTCCAGTTGCGGCTCCTTGATACGGCTCTAAAGCACTTGGGTGATTATGTGATTCAATTTTAAAAACGCATCCCAATCCATCACCAATATCAACTAAACCTGCATTTTCTTCACCTGCTTTCACCAACATATGTGGACCATCTTTGGGCAAAGTTTTCAACCAAAGAATTGAATTTTTATAAGAACAATGCTCAGACCACATCACTGAATAAACAGCAGTTTCTGTGAAATTCGGTGTACGCTCGAGGATTTCTTTTATCATTTCAAACTCATCAGCTCTAAGTCCTAAATCAATTGCCTGTTCGAGTGTTGCTTCTTTTTGTAAAGTGGATTCCATGGAATAATTTTAGATAAACAAAATTAATTATTAAAAAGTGAATTAATCTTTAAAATTGCTTTGATTTCAAACGTTTTTTTAACAATTGAATATGCAGAAAAAATGAAGCTTTTTCCCCGATTTTAATCTTCGAACAAATTCCAAATTAATGATGCGATACAGCTCCTTTTTTTCCTTTTGGAATATCAAAAATCCAAGTGTAATAACCGACAAAATGACTTTTAAAAAATCCCATTTGGTTTTGATTATCAAACGGAATATATACTCTTTTTTTAGAGGACAATCCTTTGGCTCCGATTTGAACAGCGACTCCATCTTGTAAACAAGGTGCAGCGCGATTTTTTGAATCAAAATCACTGCCATATTGCCAAACTTCTTTCCATTCCTTTGAAATTGTTTTTCCAGCACTAGCATTTTCTGGTGCAATAATATAAAACCCGCCAAAATTTATCTTACCTCTTAATTCTTTAATTATTCCATGAGAATAAGCATATCCCATACTATGACAAACTATAAACAAAGTGTCATTTTCAGATTTATTTGGTAATTCATTCAGCAACATTTTTAAATTATTACCTGCAATTAAACCTGAATTTCTTCTTTTTTTAAATCCCGAAGTATTTGACCTTGAAGCTAGTAAAGAATAGGTGTCAACGACTTTATTTCCTGTAATTTTTGTTCGATAACAATGATGTTTTTTTAAATTCCGGCAAGGCAATGGATAAACGGAAGAAACAGCAGAGAAATTTACTAATGAATTATAATTCGACGTAGAGACAGAATGATGGCCGTCTGCATACCATATTTCAGAAGGATTTAAACGTTTTGCAAATAAATAATTTATTTGATTCCAAGGAGTCCAATATTCATATCTATCGAAGTCGTAAATCACATTTTTTGAATCTTCATATTCAATTCCACTTTTCTGTATATCTCTTAAATTCTCTTCGAGTGAATTACTTACCGAAACAGGACGATATCCATTCACGAATAATAAAATACGTTTTGCAGGATCTTCTAAATTTATTTTTTTAGTCAAATCTTGTCCATGATAATTATAAACTTTATCATATTGAAATTGATTGTGTTCATTATAAAATCTAAAGACAACATACGGACAATTTGCTTTTTCCTTTAATTTAATTTTTGATGAAGCATTTTCATAAATTAAAAGTCTATTTTTAGAACCGATAAACTTACCTGTCAACTTGTTATTTGCTTTGATTAACTTAAAATACAATACCCGATTATGTTTTGTTACTTTCCATTTTTTTGATTCACATATAAAAACCTGACTAAATGGTTTTTCAACTTTTTTCTCTACAAATAATTTCTTGTCTTTTATTTTTTTTTGCATTTCTGCAATTGTTTCTCCTTTTAAATCTGGTAAATTAATTGAATGTAAAAAACTGTTTTCGTAGTAAAAATCTACCACATAAAAGGAAATAATTACGATTCCAATGGACGAAATCCAAACAAATAACTTCAAAACACGAAGGGACATTCTTTTAAAAAAACCACTTGTTTCAAGAATAAGATTCAACCTTTTTCTCAAAGGAAATGTGAACGTTATTGAAAACACCAATGCAATGAAGTGTATCGCACAAATCGGTTTTCTGTTTATAAGAAACAATTCTTTAAAAAGAGGATTTGTCACTTTTCGATAAACAAGACACGTATTTCGTAGCTCCCCTTTTCTAATACTTAAAAAAGGATTTTTTTTATCAAACTCAATTTCACCTTGTGCATTTGTCTTCCACAAAAAAGTAGCAACTAAACCATTATTTGTCGCTACACTTTCATAATCATCATAAAATGAACATGATATCGGATTTTCACGCAATTGAACACATTGTTCCCAAGACAATTCCGTCTTTTCAGTCGCACGGGAATTCATAATATTTAATGAATCAGACTCAAATTTCAAGCCCAAACAAGAACCAAGAATTAAGTTTATATCGGCAGAATTGCAAATTCCGTTTTGGGTTAAAAACGCAACTGATTTTCCAGGAATTGAATATCCCTCGATTGAGTCATTTATGAACCTGGGTATTACAAAAAAATAAATTGAACTAGGATCTTTCTGAAAACCTTCAAAATAAGAAGTTCTCGCACGTTTCATTTGATTTGTAAACTGCTTATGGTCTGAAAATGGATT
>CANGLG010000117.1 GCA_947454395.1 Flavobacteriales bacterium | reverse complement strand
TTAGAGAACGTTCAGCATATAATCTTGGAGGAATAAGCTTTACCCCAGAACAAATTGCTGAAGCCATTCAAAAACGAATCCCTGAATTTAAAATAAATTATTTGCCTGATTTTCGGCAAGCAATCGCAGACAGTTGGCCTAATTCCATAGATGATACTGCTGCTCAACGGGATTGGGGATGGAAACACAATTTTGATTTGGATGCAATTGTCAATGTCATGTTAGACAATGTAAAAATCTAGAATTCTACTCATTAATTCTTTAGAATATAACAATTTTCAGTCGAAATTTTGTAATTCAATTCTTTTTTTGCCAATTAATTTTACTCTTAAATCCTTTTAAAACAAAGGAATTTAAATTTTTTTTGCATTTTGTTTAATAAAAAAGTAAAAACATTAAACAAAAAATGTTTAACTTTATCATGTAAAACGTTAAACAAAATTGGTTTTTATGTCAACACTCGAATTTAATGATGCTTTAGTTGGAATTGAAAACAACTTGCATTCCTTCGCAATGAATTTTACTAGAAACCGCGAAGATGCTCGCGATTTGACGCAAGAGACAATGTTAAAAGCGATAACTTATCGCAATTATTATACGCCTCAAACCAATTTCAAAGCTTGGGTATTTACCATAATGCGAAACATCTTTATAAATCAATATAGAAGAAGAGTTAAGTCGGGAACTATTTTTGATAATTCAAAAGATTCGTTTTTAACGGTAAATTCTGTTAGCTTTGAGGAATCTCCACTGGAAAAAATTTCAGTGAAGGACATTAATCAAAAAATTAGTTTGTTGGGAGATGAATACCGAGCTCCATTTGAAATGCATTTTCAAGGTTACAAATACAAGGAAATTGCAGATCATTTAGACATTCCAATCGGAACAGTAAAGAGTAGAATCTTTATTGCGAGGAAAAAATTAATGGATGCATTGCCGGATTATAATTTTTCTGCCAACTAATGAAGAATAAAAAAGTTACCATTTTAGGAGCCGGTATTTCTGGTTTATCAGCCTCTGCTTTTTTAGCGAAGGAGGGTTTTGATGTGACCATTTTAGAAAAAAATCCAACAATCGGTGGTCGCGCAAGACAATTCCAAAAAGATGGTTTTGTATTTGATATGGGACCAAGTTGGTATTGGATGCCGGATGTTTTTGAGCGCTTTTACAATCAATTTGGTTACACTACTTCTGATTTTTATGAGTTAAAAAGACTTGATCCGTCTTACCGTGTATATTGGCAAGATCACTCATATACGGATGTTCCAGCAAACATGAATGAAATGGAAGCTTGGTTTGAATCGATGGAATCGGGAAGTTCTTTGAAACTTAGAGAATTTCTAAAAGATGCCAAATATAAATACGAAGTTGGAATGCAAGGTTTGGTGTTTAAGCCAAGTCTCAGTTTGATGGAATTCGCAGATTCTCGTGTTTTGAAAGGGTTGTTGAACATGCATTTGCTATCATCCTTTTCAAAATACATTCGAAAATACTTCAAACACCCAAAAATTCTTTCCTTACTTGAATTCCCTGTTCTTTTTTTAGGTGCTATGCCGAATGAAACACCAGCACTTTATTCACTAATGAATTATGCAGACATTTCACTTGGGACATGGTATCCGATGGGTGGAATGCACAAGTTTATAGAAGCATTTGAAAAAATTGCCAAAGAACAAGGTGTGAAAATTGAGACTGATCATGAGGTAACTGGTTTCAATTATCAAAAGAAAAAAATTCTTTCAGCTAAAACAGCCAAAGGAGATTTTCAATCAGATTTTTTTATTTCTGGTGCAGATTACCAACATACGGATTCAAAGTTGCTCAACGGACACGCAAACTATTCTGAGAAGTATTGGGACAAACGCACCATGGCTCCTTCTTGTTTGCTTTATTATGTTGGAATTAACAAACGAGTTAAAAATTTACAACATCACAATTTGTTTTTTGATGAATCCTTGGAAATACACGGAAAAGAAATTTACAAAGATCCACAGTGGCCAACGGCACCTTTGTTTTATTTGAGCGCACCATCTATTACCGATCCAAGTGTAGCACCAGAAGGATGCGAGAATTTATTTTTCCTTATTCCAATCGCCCCAGACTTGAAAGACAACGAAGAAATTCGAGATAAATACTTCGATTTGTTGCTTGACCGATTGAAAACAATTACCGGAAACGACATAAAAGAAAACATTGTCTACAAAAAAAGTTTTAGTATTTCAGATTTCAAAAAGGATTATCATGCCTTCAAAGGAAATGCTTATGGACTAGCTAATACCTTGCGTCAGACTGCGATACTGAAGCCAAGTTTAAAAAATAAAAACCTATCTAATTTCTATTACACGGGACAATTAACCGTTCCAGGACCAGGAGTTCCACCTTCCATTATTTCAGGTGAAGTGGTTGCAAACGAAATTATTAAAACATTAAACAGAGAATTATGAAACAAATCTTCGATGACATCAGTCAAGAAATGAGTCGCTTAACTACTAAACGTTACAGCACTTCTTTCTCTTTGGGTATTAGTTTTTTGCACAAAGATTTACATAAACCCATTTACTCTGTTTATGGTTTTGTTCGCTTTGCAGATGAAATTGTTGATTCCTTCCATGGTTTTGACAAGGAAAGACTTTTAGCCAACTTTAAATCAGAAACCTATAAAGCTATCGAGGAAGGAATTTCTTTGAATCCAATTTTGAATTCGTTTCAATGGGTAGTAAATAAGTACAACATTCCACATGATTTGATTGAGACTTTTTTGAATTCAATGGAAATGGATTTGAACAAACAAGCATACGACAAATTGATGTACGAAAAATACATTCTTGGTTCTGCAGAGGTGGTTGGTTTGATGTGCCTAAAAATTTTCGTAGAAGGTGACGAAGCAGAATACCTTCGTTTAAAACCATTTGCAATGAAACTGGGATCGGCCTTCCAGAAAATTAATTTTTTACGTGATTTGAAAGCGGATTATCAGGAATTGGGAAGAACTTATTTTCCGGGAATCAATATGGATGAATTTAATTCAACTGTAAAAAAAGAAATTGAATCGGACATTGAAATCGATTTTGATTTGGGTTTACAAGGAATCAAAATGTTGCCTCAAAAGGCGCGTTTTGGTGTTTACATGGCTTATAAGTACTATTTTAAATTATTCAAGAAAATTAAGAGCACCCCAGCAAATACAATACTTACGGAAAGAGTTCGTCTGCCTAATAGAAGGAAATTTAGGATTTTACTAACTTCGTATTTGCGACACAACCTCAATTTATTATAATGCTTCAAGAAAATGTTGTTTTAGTAAATGAGTTGGATCAAGAAATTGGTCTGATGGAAAAACTTGAAGCCCACGAAAAAGGATTATTACATCGGGCATTTTCTGTTTTAGTTTTTAACTCAAAAGGTGAAATGCTTTTGCAACGTAGGGCATTTGGAAAATACCATTCGGAGGGTTTGTGGACTAATACATGTTGCAGTCATCCGTTTCCCGGAGAGGCACTTATAGAGGCTGGAAAAAGAAGACTTTATGAGGAAATGGGATTTACATGTGAAATTTCTCAGGCCTTCTCTTTCATTTATAAAGCAACACTTGATAAAGGTTTAACAGAATATGAGTTGGATCATGTGATGATTGGTTTTTCGGACGAAACTCCTCATTTGAATTTGGACGAGGTAAGTGCTTTTCGTTGGATGTCATTAAAAGAAATTTCAGCTGATGTAGAGTTTTACCCGGATTATTATACTGCTTGGTTTCGCATACTTATGACGGAACACATTGATAAAATAAGAAATGCGTTAGTTCATGAAAGTTTGTAGAAGAGCCACCTTTAATGCTGCCCATCGATTAAATCGTGAAGATTGGTCGGGTGAGAAAAACGTTGATGTTTTTGGTAAATGCAGCAACCCGAATTATCATGGACACAACTATGTTCTTGAAGTTTGGCTAGAAGGTCAGATTGATCCAGAAACGGGATATGTCATAGATTTAAAAATCATAAAAGATTTAATAAAGGAAGAAATTTCCGAGCGCTTTGATCACCGAAATTTAAATCTCGATTGCAAAGAATTTGAAAACTTAAATCCAACTGCTGAAAATATTGCCCTTGTGTCATGGCGTTTACTTCGTGCTCGTCTGGACGAAAAATACAAACTCACCATTAAACTCTGGGAAACAGAAAATAATGTGGTGGAGTGTGATGGGGAGTGAAAATTAAAAGCAAAGAATTGCGAATAAAATGATTTGATGAAATTCTTTTAATTCAAAATTTGATTGCCATTTTCGTCCAATCGATTTAATCTTCCTTCAATAGCGGTTTCTTTTTGAAATTGATATCCCATTTTGATTAATGATTCTGAAAGGAGATCAAAATTCAACCTCAAGTTTTTAATTTGTTCTTCGGTAATTTCAATCGTTCTATAGCTTTCTTCGGTTTCAAATTGAAATTCGAATAATCTTTTCTCTGAGTATCCATCTTTGAATGTTAGTAATACCAATTTAGAAATGTGACTTTTTACTATTTCAATGGAACCTTTTGAATTTGGGTCGTCAATTCTCAAAAAATCTTTAGAAATTACAATTTTATCAAAAAGTGAATAGCGTATTTTTTTAAAGGCTTTTATATAGACAAACAATGCTATCATACTGACTAAAATTACTATCCAAATTAATTGAAAAGCGAAAGAAATTATCAGTAATCCTGTGAAAAACAATAATCCTGAAAGAATAATTGATAAATCCACATTCAATGGAGTAGTGAGCTCAATACAATCAATGTTCTCTTTAACAAATAATGAATTATTTTTTTTCTGTTTTTTATAAAATAGAAACAGTCCAATACCTGCAAATGAAATAATCACAGCAATTAACCAATGAACATATACGCTGATTAATGCTGAAATCATAATAAAAATCATATAAGATAGAGGAATACCAATAAATACCATAAATATGGATTTCAGATATCCATTTTTCTCAAAGTATTTATCAATTGATTGCCTTGCTTCATAGTCAGAATCACTGTATCTCTTTGCATTTTCTCTTCTTGCATCAAGTTTTTGTTTGGATACGTTGTCCATAGGTTAATTTTTAGGAATAAAGGAGTTTATTTGATCACTAAACTCCTTTGAAAACGGAGTGTCAATGTCATATATTTCATCATTTATTGTCGTTATGCGAATACCAAAGTTTACACTATTTAAAACACCAAATCCTCCAGCGTCACCCTGTAAAATTGGTTCCGCAGATTTAATTGTTTCAATTGGTATGTCAAAGTGGTATACATTCATACCATTTAATACGATATCAATTCCTTGTCGAGGGTAATTTTTATATACCTCTGAAATATCGTAATTTGTTCTATGAACTTGAATTGATGATTTAATATTAACGACTCTTACGATTGAGTCAGATACCGCAAGCAGAGAATATCCACCGTAAGATCCCAAACTGAAATTATTTTGTTGAAAAAAAGGATCTTTTTCTAATGTGGTTTTTTTCCATTTATCTAGAAGTCCTGCATTCTTCAACCCGCTGTATGTTAGCCAATTAATGAAAACAAACATAGCTAGACCAAAATAAATATTAAGAGTTAATGGTATCAAACAAAGAATATTAACAAAAAAAAATGTTAGAAACTTTGCCCATTTAGGTATAGTTGAATTAGAGTAAAGAATTTTCATTTAATATAATATATTTTAAGTTGGTTTAATTTTAAAGTTGACCAATAAATTTTTCTCTTCCTCAACTCGCTTCAAAAAGAACCCTATTGTTATCGAGGAACAAATTTCCAATAATTTGACCGAGCGTTTTGAAGCCCTTATTATATATGGGTTTTCATATTATTACAAAGCTATTTGTTTTTCTCCAACTCTTTAATAATTTCCTTGTCACCTGATATAGAATCATCAATGTATTTGAATGCTTCAAGTGAAATATGAATAGCTTCAATCATAAAATCTTTATCTTTTCTAAGTGACAAATCAGCATATTCAAGAGCGCTGATGGAATTTCTAATGGCAGCTAACACAATCTCTTTATCTTTTTTCATGGATTCACTGGTGAATTTTAAAAGATTTCCATTTTTCCTAACCGCGATGCTAACGATTTCTCTATCATTTCTTAATGATTGATCAATAAATTCAAAAGCATATCTGTTTTCAGAAACATATTCATTTCGACTGATTCGATTTTCGTATCTGGTTGTATTTGCAATTTCAGGGTTGTTAACTGCGGCGAGCACAATTTCTCGGTCTTTTCTATAGGATTCTTTAATATACACTAGAGTCGAGGCATTTTGTTTTACTGCTTTCAATACGAAGTCTCGATTATTCCATAATTTGTTCGTTACGAACTGAATGGCATCCGGTGTTTTTAATACAGCCCAAAGAGCCAAGTTTTCGTTTCCTCTTTGTTTTTTATTTAGGAATTCAAAGGCGCTACCATTTTGTGTTAAAATTTCTTTAACAAAAACATCATCTTCAAGTAAATCCTGATCTACATCGATTATTTCAAGAGCATTTCCCGTTACTGCTTTTAGGATGATTTCCTTGTCGCGTTTGAGATTCTGATTTAAATAAAATAAGATAAAGCCTTCATTTCTTTGTTCTCTGCCTCTTTGTCTTTCGCTTATATATCTACTCTTATTCCAGCTATATTTTTTATCCAATATTTCTAAAATAAAAGCACGATCATCTTGAAGAGATTTGTCAGCGAACTTCAATGTTTTAGGATCGTTATAAACTGCTATTAAAACAACCTCTTTGTCTTTCTTGAGAGATTCATCGGCAAATTCAAATACTCTCTCATCAATTTTTATTGCTTTTAATACAAGCTCTTTATCCTTTTTGAGTTCTTGTGGGGCAAACTTTAAAGCATCCTCGCATTTCTGAACTGCAAGTAAAACAATTTCCTTATCAGCTCTGTATTTTTCATCAAGAGACTCGAATGCAAAGCAATCTTTTTTAACCAGCGAGATTGCTTCTTCACGTGTATTTATTTTCTGTGAGAAAAGCAGATTTACAAATAGAATAGACAAGAGAAGCAAACTAATTTTTTTCATTATTTTGAATTAATGGAGTTAATAATTTTCCTTAAACACCTCAAAAATAATCATTTTTAGAAAAATAATGTAAATAAATATGTTGAAAATCAATTCAGTAAAAATTCCTCGATATT
>CANGLG010000116.1 GCA_947454395.1 Flavobacteriales bacterium | reverse complement strand
CCATCGGAAATGTTTTTGCATTTACATCTTCTAATTCTGAGAACACTTTAATGCCTCTAGCTGAAAAAGTAGAATTTATTTCTTTAAGTGTCTTTGAAATCAAGGATTTAACATTAACCAAAGTTCTTTCCCTCTTATTTCTTTTAACTCTTGTTAATGCAAATGTTCCCCACTCAGATACATTATTTGCGTATTCTTTTGCTTTATTCAACTCATCAAGTGCTTCATCTATATTAGGGGGCGTTTCTTTTATAAGTTCTATTGATTCTTCATTCGCCATTTTGAATTGCGAAATTGACATCTGTGTTTCATGACCGAAAACTGCGGAAGCAATTCCAATGGTTGCTAAGCCACCGAGTGTTCTATTTTTATCTAATATTTCGGTGATGGTTTTTGAAGTTTGTTCAGTTTGTTCAATAACCAATTGAACACTATTCGATGCATTTATAACATAAGTATGATTATTTTTTATTGCTTCCTTTTTTAAACTGTCAAGCTCAACCTTCATTACATCAAGCTGCGCCTTATATTCCTCAAGTATCTTTCTACTATTCTTCTTTTGTTGGTTGTTATTGGGTGGATTAAGATGTTGGTTTATTTTGTGTCTTTGAAGCTCTAACAATCTCATACCACACAATACTAAAGCCCTTAAGTCATAATAACCTTCATTATGAACTAATCCTTCTCGGGCTGCACTATCTTTCAAATTTACATTTTCGTCACGACTTATATATACTGCTCCAATAACTTGGTTGTTTTTAACCATCCAATCTTCCCTTCCAATACCCGCTGGATTTTGTCCTTGACGTTCTCCAAGATTTAACCAATCTTCCCCATCTTTTCCTGAAAAACCATAGGGTTTAACACTGATATTATCCCGATATATTTTTACGCCTCCATTATAACTAAGATATTCCTTCAATTGATTTAACGTGAACCCCGTTCCTCTTAAAAGAGCAGATTCTCTTGGATAGAACATTAAATCAAAAATAACGGGACCACATTGCGGTTTATCCTCGGAAATATCAAAGTCTTTTACATCCCTTAAATAACCTTTGTCTTTAGTTTTTTGAGATAATTGATTCCACTGAATAGATTTTTCAGTTAGATCGCTAAAGCCATATTTGTCCTTTACTATATACTTAATTTCTGATCCTTCACCATCATAGTATACATTGATTTCTACCTCAGGGCTAAGGTGCTCTTTAGGTTTAATTTCACCAGTAAATTCCGATGTAATGTTACTTGAAACTATTATTTGAAAATCCTTTACTGTTCTAAATGGCGATATGAGAATGGAAAGTTCATCATACAATCTTTGTAAATCTGAATTACCCCATGAATTCCTAAGATTCGTGATAATTAATTGAGTACCAGTTTTATTATTTGATTTTTTTGAAATTGGTATCTTAATTGTCGGTTCATCAATTTTCTTAAAAGGAATAAGTAATAAATCTACTCCTTGTTTATTAAAATCATCCCAATTGATCTTCAATCCAAAAACCTCACCATCAACAGCTATTGTTGTTAGATTAATTTCTGCACCCAATCGGTCAGCAGATAACCTACCGATTCCTTTTTCACCTGTTTTTCTTCTGTTTTTTTTGGAAATTTTTTCATTTCGTTTTGTTGAAAAACCTATCCGTAACCAATTCTTAATTACTTCATCTTTAGTCATCCCAATACCATTATCGGCAATTCGAATAAAACTATTTTTACTATCGGTATTATCAATATGAATTTCAATTTCAACCCTTGTTGCATCTGCATCATATCCATTTTTAACTAATTCTAGAATTGCCGTTGTATGATCCTTGATACTTTCCTTACCTAAATGAGCAATTGTCCCAGCATCAGTCCTAAATCTTAAATTAGATGAATCATGGTCTATGATATCTGTTGTTAACTCTAAAAACTGTTGATAGTCAAATTCGCTCGAGTTAAGCAAATCGACTAATTGTTTTTTTATTTCTAATTCCGTTTTCATAGGATTTTTTGTCTTTACGATGCTTATAATAATTTAACATCTTTGTAAACAACTTCTAGAATTTCAAGAGGATTGACATCAATTGCCAATGCGATTAAATACAATTCCTCAGCCTTCAAATTGGTTGATTCATTGAGAGCTAGCTCGCTCAATCTAGAGGGGCTTATACCCGTTTTCCTTGAAACCTCAGCTTTCTTAATTGACTTTTTATTTAAGTATTCTCCAAACCTAGTCATGACTTTCTTTATTCTCTACGTTAATATCTGATAAATATACAAAAATTTAGAAAATCTATATTTCGGCTAGTTGCTACATTCGATTTTTTTAACATGAAATCGATCATTCTTTCACCTTTCCTCGCTCAAACCCTTCAACAACTTAATCAAACTCAATTGTGGATGGCAATCGGATTTATCGGCACGGAATGAAACGTGTGTCCAGATGCCAGGTGTTCCATTGAGGGCTTGGGTATTGAGTTTCCACATATCGGGTTGGTAGGTGTTGGGGATGGTGTATTTCTCGCAGAGGTATTCGAGGAGGGTTTTGAGTGATTCGAGTTGTTCGTCTTTGTACTTGTGGAAATAACGATGTCCCCGCCATTGCATGCCGTAGTCGATGACTTCTTCTTTGGGTACTTCGCGGTTGAAGGTGGAAAAGTACCTTCCGCCTTTTTCAATTAATGCACCCCAATTACAGATTTCAATTCCGATGGATTGTTGGTTCAACTGGGTGTTGTTGCGGTTGTGTGTTCCGAGGTGGTGTGCCCATTGGGCTGAACTGAAACATTGGTAGATGATTCCGTCACCATCGATGACAAAAGCTGTTGCCACGCGAACAGGGGTATAGCCCCAACCGCTGATGACGTTTTTGGCATTTGGACCACTCACAGTGTGGTGTAAGACGATCTGTTTTTTGGGAAAAACTTCCGGGTAATATTGAGCTTTGGTTAATGGGAATTGGATGAGGTTTTTGATTTTCATTTTTTATGTTTTAGATTAACGATTTTTTGTGATTTTTTCACCCCTCTTTGTCTCCCCTCGAAGGGGAGAAAGTGAAGAAAAAAAGTATCTGTTTTTAGGATGAAATTTTAGTACATGTACTAGTAAATTTTAGTACAAGTACTATTGATTTTGCGTAGAAATACGTTCATTTTCGTTTGTCGGGTGAGTCGTTTGGGAACGAGATGAGGTTGAACATTTCACGCATTCGGGAGCGCAAGCGATTTCCGTAAATGGATTCGAGGTCGGACGCACTGAGGTTGGTTGTCGCATGGGTAACATAACCCTGGCGCACCATCAGTTCGTAACGATTCAAGAGGATTTCTGCAATGGTGTTGCACTCGTTTCCGTAGTATTTCATGTTTTGTTCCACGCCCAAATCATCGAAACAATAGATTTTTGGGTTATTGGAATACTTCTGTAAGGTTTGATAGCCTTCTTCGTGAAACTCAGCTGCAACGGCTCTTGTGGAACGGATATAGAAATGGTTTACTTCAAAAGTAAAGTCCGTCATGAGTGTCATGAGTGAGGTTTTACCGCAACCAATCGGGCCAGCTAACAAGATGCCTTTGTTGGGATCAAGGCTATGTTTTTCGTACAAGTTTTCGCACTTGGTGAAGTACACGAGCAATTTAGAAATGATGGTTAAATCTTCTTTGTGAATGCGAAAACGCTTGCCGAATTTCAAACGGCCTTTGTGTTGCAAATACCGAATTGTATTGACGTAATCGAAGTTGCGTGCGCCTTCTTCGTCAATGAAATAGGGCTTTTCAGTTGCAGGGTCATAGGGTTTCTTCATAATTCGTGGGTTTTGCGTGTAATTGATGTAGAGTGAGTTTGCCGTTTTTTTCGGCTTGGAACTTCTTGCTTCGCAAGATCCAGTTTCGAGCTGCTGACTGCCAATCTTTCATTTTTACTTTCCCGACCAGCCATCCATTGGCTTGGTAATAGAGAAAAAAAGGTTCAGCTTCTTCCGTAGGGAATTTTTGCTCTTTGAAAAAATTTAAAACTTCCTCTAAAGTGGGCGGAGTAAAATTCTTTTTACTCTCTCTTTGTTTATTCTGTTTAGATAGTTTATTAATGTTTGTATTGTTTATAGAAGGTACCAGTGCTTGTACCGGTACTTGTACAGAGGTTGTCCCAGTAGTTGTACCAGTAGTTGTACCGCTACTTGTACCGAATTTGTACATCTTCACGGTGCTGCCTTTCATTGGATTGTGCGAAGGACAATAGAGAAAGAAACCCCATTGACTTAACTCCGAAATGCACTTGTGATAGGTGTTTTTTGAGCCTATTTTAGACAAACGCATGGTGTCTTCTCGATGAATGGAAATGGGATTTTTAAATCGATTCATGTTCCAGAATTGAAAGAGTGCTAAATACAAACTGACGTGACTGGGATTGAGCCGTTCGTCCTGTGCAATTCGTTCCATGACGGCTGTCAGGTGTGCGATGTAATTCATGATCGGAAGATGCCATTGTGGATTTTTTTGGATTGAATGATTTTCATGATTTCTTCGTAATCATAGAGAATAATACCGCCGACCTTGGAGTAGGGCAATGTTCCGTTCACACGCAGGTTGAGGATGGTTCCAGCCGACAGCCCCAGGAGCTTTTTCACTTCGGTAGATTTCAGCCATTTCTTCTGACTTGGATTGGCTTTTTGCTGTTTGTTTAAGAGTTCTTTCATTTCTGAAAGTAGTTCCTGCTTAAAATCCTGCAGGTCTTCTTTGGTTAAGAAATTGATTTGCATAACTTGTACTGTTTTGATGTTCGTAGTGCAAAATTGATATGCTTTGAGCGATCGTTTTGCCAAGTTCAGACAGGTTACATGAAATAAAATGAGAAGAATTTCTGCTTTGGCTATAAACACTCCTAAAATCAACGTTTCAATGCTAAATGAAATCGTTAAATGGGATGATTAAGCCAGAAAATAGGTATGTTCAACAAGGAACAAAAATGACCACTTACAGCACCATCGAGGATACTGTATCATTGAAAAAATGGCTGAAAGCCTAATAATTAAAGGTTAGTAGAGTGAGGTTACATGTATAGTTACATGTTTTGATATTTACTTGTGTGCATCATTAATCATTTCATTTAATGCGTTTATCATTCTGTTCATGAATGATTTCTTTTCGTTCTTGCGATCCTTAATGGCAGAAACTGTTCTATAAACATCCTTCATATCAAAATTGACCATTTGAGAAAAGGACAGTGCGAAACGTTTGAAATCGTTCCTACCATTGTTAAAGACACTGGTTCGGTGCAGAGAAGCAAGTAACTCCACTAAGTCTGTTTTATTCCCTGTCCATTGGAGCTCTGGAAAGATTACTTCCTTCTTCGTTGGAATATCTTGTTCGAAATACTCCTTCATGAAAACGACTGCTTGGGAATAACTCAATAGCACATCGTAACCGGTTGAGAAACCTGGTTCAACCTCTGGAATTAAACGCAACATAAAGTCATTTTTCATACCTGCCATTGTGAAATAATGTTCGTCACGATTGGTTAAAGAACCACACAGGTAATATCTAAAATCCCTGAATGAATCGAATTTGTCCTGCATTTTGTTTAAATAAATGAGCTGCAGCTCTGCGAGGTCTTTGTCTTGTTGGATGTTTTTTTCCAAATCATATTCCATCAATGCACGAATGGCAAATTTCATCGATAGAATTTTGGGTTTTACTTCTTTGAAGAAGCGGACTTCATCCTGCAGATTGTCAAACCCTTTTTCAAGAACGAGCACTTTCAGTTTTTGTAACGTTTCATCACAGAGATCCAGTGATGTGATACATTTTTTTTGAAAGCACTCGTTGCTTTCCCAATGGTGCATGAATTGTTCATGGAACTCATGCGCAGTTTTTTGATACGTATTCATCCTCAATCATTTAATAATTAAGGATGTCCTACGCTGACAAAGAGAGTCAATAAGTTCCGGTGTCTTCTACACGTTTTAAGGTGAACTTTTGCTTCAGTTTTTGCATGTCCTCACTAACCTTGTGTTCTAACACTTTTGCATAGATTTGAGTAGTTGCCAATTTTTTGTGTCCAAGCATCTTCGAAACGGACTCAATCGGAACGCCATTGGAAAGAGTTACAGTAGTAGCAAATGTATGTCGAGCGATGTGCATGGTCAGTTCTTTGTTGATGCCACACATTACCGCAATCTCTTTTAGGTAGGCATTCATCTTTTGGTTGGAATTTACTGGAAGTAATTTATCTGACTGAACACATTTGGGATGGTTTTCGTACTTGCGAACAATTTCTTCTGCTTGTGGCAATAATGGAACGTTTGAAACGGTATTGGTTTTGGTTCTTCGGGTGAAGATCCAACAATCGCCGTCAATACCCTTGGCAACATCGGTGCGTTTCAGTTTGAATACATCAATGAACGCATACCCGGTAAAACAACAGAACAGAAAAATGTCACGCACTTCTGCTAAACGCTCGTGTTGGAATTCTTTGTTATACAAAGTGGATAATTCTGCTTCGTCCAAAATTTCACGAATGACAGCATGTGTGCTGCATTTGAATTGTGCGAATGGATTTCGTGGTAACCAGTCATTTAAAACAGTCTGATTGATTACTTTCTTGACGTTGCGGATGTATTTCATGGCAGTGTTATGCGCAATGCCTTCCGTTTTTAAATGATGTTCAAAGTCAGTAATGAATTTGTAATCGAGCTCTTTTAGGTAAATGTCTGACCTTTTGTATCGTTTCTTCAAAAACTCACTGCACTTTTTGTAAACGGTTACGAATTTGGTGTGGGTGGATTTCACGACATCAGAACCGATGAGTTCTTTCATCTGGTCGTTGTGATACTTAAATGCTTCAAGGAATGTTTTTTCTTTTTCGGTGTTTCCGAGGAATTGATTTTTGAGTAAATCGGAAGTAATGAACTTCCCGAGTGATGTTTGTTCAACGTATATCCGATAAATAGATGTTCGGATGATGTCTAACTGGTTGTTGATTATCCGAGCTTCTTCGGATGAGCCTTTGACCATTCCTGCTGTCTTTATCCATTTTTCGGGATCGACAAATCGTTTAACGGATAGCTCCGCTCGTTTACCGTTTACGGTGATTCGGCAGTAGATTGCTGCCTTTCCTAATTGCATTCTTGAGGTGTTCAACCAAAAGAGAAGCGAGTAGTTTTGTTTCATCTTGTTTTAATTTGTTTGATTTTGGTCACCTATCCGCT
>CANGLG010000115.1 GCA_947454395.1 Flavobacteriales bacterium | reverse complement strand
CCTAACGTATATCGGGTATTCTTAATATTGATGGACCCAAAATAAACCGCAATTACATAAAAAGTTGTTTCTGCACTACATTGAAAAATACAACTCAGTCTGCCTGTCAGTGAATCTGGTCCAAAACTATTCATTGCATCAATCATAAAACCACGGGAACCCCCTGAACTAAAAGGGCGTAACATGGCAACAGGCAAGGAATCAGTTATTTCTTTGGCTACTCCCAAATATCTAAAACCATTTGAAATCCAACCACTGATAATTTCAAACAACCCGCTGTTTCTGAAAAGTGAAATAGCAACAAGCATTCCTAGAACATAAGGAAAAATAGTAACTCCCGTATTCAAACCACTTTTTGCCCCAACCACAAAAGAGTCAAAAACAGTCGTATCTTTCTCTTTGAATTTTTTCTCGTGTAAAAATGAAAAAACGAGGGTAAAACCAATAATTCCGATAAGGAGCAACCCCGAAAAATTACTCGTGAAATAATTTTTCCCTAATAAATCTAGACTATTAACATAAAACAACAATCCTGTAATTCCTGCAATAATTGACATCAGTGTCAGAATAATCGAAGCACTAAAAAAGTTAATTTTCTGTCTGATTCCAACAATAATAAATGCTGCAATCGTACCAATAAAAGATGTAATGATACAAGGCAACATTACATCTGCCGGATTCATGGCATTTTGAGCTGCTCTATAACCAATAATTGAAGTCGGAATCAAAGTTAGACCTGCGGCATGCAAACACATAAACATGATTTGAGCATCACTTGCTTTGTCTTTTTCTGGATTTATTTCCTGTAAACTCTGCATAGCTTTCAATCCAAAAGGAGTTGCCGCAGAATCCAATCCAAGAAAATTGGCAGAAAAATTCAAAGTCATATAGGAAATTGATTCATGATTTTTGGGAACAGATGGAAATACTTTTACAAAAAATGGACTTAAACGACGGGCTAATTTTTCAGTAGCACCTGAATCAATTAACAACTGCATAATACCACAAAAAAAGGCCAGATAAGCCATTAAAGGCAACACTAAATCAAACAAACTTGTTTTACATGTTTCTAATAAACCATCTGATTTTTGAACACCACTGTAAACTTGAACTGTTTTGTTTTTGAAAACATAAGTTGTATCCGCATCCTTCAAATTGAAGTTACTTACAAAAGTACCATCAAAAGATTTTTTTAAAGAATCTCTCAAATTATGAGGCAATTGATACATATACTTCTCTCCTACTAAAATCGGATTGTCTTTTTTACCATTCAAAACAAAATCAATTGAATAATTTCGCGATGTAAAAACTCCCGTCACAACAAATAAGATTGACGAGATAAAAATTATAAGCCAAAATCTACTAAGTACCATTTTCCGAAGTTCTGAATAAATCTCAAGTAATTATTGCTTAGAACAAAATTCTATTAACATACGTTATTGAATTGCGAGTATTCAACTCATAAATTAAAGATAGCAAACAAAGTTTCTAACTTTGCATTAAACAATTTTACAAATGAAATTCATCATTCACAAAGCAGAAACACGTGGTTATGCTAATCATGGTTGGTTGATTGCAAAACACTCCTTTAGTTTCGCAAGTTGGTATAATCCTGAAAGAATTCATTTTGGTGCACTAAGAGTATTGAATGATGATATTGTAGCGCCTGGAATGGGTTTTGGAAAACACCCACATGACAACATGGAAATAATTACAATTCCATTACGTGGAGCATTACGACATGAAGATAGTATGGGTTTTTCAGAGGCAATTCATGAAGGTGAAGTTCAAGTAATGTCAGCCGGCTCGGGAATTTATCACAGTGAATTTAATGCAAGTGACGTTGATGATATTAATCTTTTTCAAATTTGGATTTTTCCAAACAAACAAAATGTTGAACCAAGATATGACCAGATAAAATATGATTTAGCTGAATCAAAGAATAAATTTCTTCAATTAGTTTCACCAAATTCGGATGACGAAGGTACTTGGATTCATCAAAATGCATGGATAAGCTTAGTTTCATTAAACGAAGATGATTGTATTGAATACAAGCTGAAAGACTCAAAAAATGGTATTTATTTCATGATTATAGATGGTGAATTTGATATTGAAAATAATTTACTTAATTCTAGAGATGCAATTGGAATCTGGGAAAATGAAAAAACACGAATAAAAACTATCACAAAGGGAAAAATACTAGCGATAGAAGTTCCAATGATTTTTTAAATTAAAAAAGATGTACAAAATAATTGAAGATTTAAACTGGCGCTATGCCGCAAAACAATATGATCCTTCGAAAAAACTTTCGGAAGAACAGCTGGAAATAATAAAAGAATCACTTCGGCTATCTCCCTCTGCATATGGATTACAACCGTTAAAATTCATTTTTATTGAATCGCCCGAATTACGAGAGCAAATAAAACCAATTGCATATAATCAAAATCAAGTGGTTGACGCTTCTCATTTATTGATTTTTTGCACTTACAAAAGTATTGACGAAAATTACATTGATTCCCACGTAGAAAGAGTTGCTGAAATTCGAAATACACCGGAAGAAAGAAAATTAATGTTTGGTGATTTTTTAAAGAAAAATGTTCTTAAAATCCCCATTGAAAGTCAAGAAAATTGGAATGTTCATCAAGCCTATATTGCGTTAGGACAATTATTACACACTTGCGCATCTTTGAGGATTGACGCAACTCCAATGGAAGGCTTTAATGCAGTAGAACTTGATAAACTATTGAATCTGGGCGCGGAAGGATTGAAAAGTGTTTTACTTTGTCCAATAGGATATCGATCCACTGAAGATAGTTATCAAAATTTAAAAAAAGTCAGAAGATCATTTTTAGACCTTTTTGAAACAAGGTAATTAACGAACGTAGAATGACCTTTTTATTTAAATAAGCTCATCTTTTTAACATTTATTACATCGTTATTACAAATTTTAACTACTTTTCCATTTATAAAATTATTACAATGAAATTATTTAACATTTTATTTTTAGGATCAGTGCTAATTTCTGTTGTCTCCTGTGGACCGATTGACAACCGAAAGTCATTTGATGATGTTACAGAATATAACGATTATATTATTGATAACATGAACATCATTGACGAAATGTATGTAACTACTTTAGATGTAGACAAAGGAAAAGATTATTGTCTTGCTCAATGTGATTCATTGATTGTTAAGTCAGAGGAAACTGTTGCATTATTAAATGGAATACAACCTTATGATGGTGACAGTACATTAGCTATGGCTGCAAAAGATTTTTGCAATTATATGGGGAAAGCTGGAAAAAAAGACCTTCCTGATTTTATTAATTTAGTTCTAAAACCAGAACTTGCAAGTGAAGATGAATCTAAAATAAATTCAGAAGCGACTAAAATCGATAAGAATTATGAGATTCAAATGGACAAAGTTCAAGCTACACAAAAATCATTTGCAAAAAAGTTCAACTTTATAATCAAATAAGCGAGACGTAATCCTTACTTTGAGTTTTTTTAGTTTTAATAAACTCGCTATAATGAATAAGAGCATATTTCTTTTATTGTAAAGTGCTTAATTCGACAACTTAATTCTGAAACAGAATATTATTCACTAATAACTGTGGATAAAAATCGCGCTAATTACAAAGCTTTGAACTAGGATAATAGGTTGAGAATTGATATTTTTGGTCAATTCTTATTTCATGTCGAATAAATTGCTGTTATTGATTTTATTGATTTTTCCTGTTTTAGTTAACGGACAGCAAAAACTTTCTACAAACGATAGAAATGAGATTAAAAATTTAACACAATCAATTTCCAATAATCACAAGATTGAAGGAAACCATTTCTTAGAAAAATTACCAATTCATAAAATAAACGGGACTTACTATTTAAGTTTTATTGGTCGAATTAGTTGTGAATTCAATCGTGATAGTTTAAAACGACGCAATTGGTTATCGGGAAATTCAATTGGAGATATTGCCTCTGTAAAAATACCTTTAAACGATTTAGAAAAAATAGAATCAACTCCAGAATTTGAATACCTTGAAATTGCATCAAAAATCAGAAATCAACTTGACAAAGCTGTCATTGACATGCACGCTGATAGTGTTCAGCAAGGAATTGGTTTACCAGAGGGATATACAGGAAAGGATGTTTATATTGGAATAACCGATTGGGGTTTCGATTACACTTCGCCCATGTTTTATGACACAGCATTGCAACAAACACGAATCATTGCCGCCTGGGATCAATTTAAAACAAGTGGTCCAGCACCAGCCGGATTCAATTATGGAACGGAATATACAACACCAGCAGATTTATTAGCTGCCGGTTCTGACACAGCAAACATTTACTCATACGCAACACACGGTTCACACGTTGCAGGAATCGCTGGAGGAAGTGGTGCTGGCACTATTTATCGCGGGGTAGCTTTTGATTCTAAGTTTTTATTTACAACCTTTTTAGTAGATGAAAACGCTGTGCTGGATGCTTGGGAATGGATGTATCAAAAAGCAAATACCGACGGAAAAAGATTGGTAATTAATATGAGTTGGGGCCTTTACCATTTCGGTACTTTAGATGGTAATTCTCTTTTAAGTCAAGCAATTTCTGCTTATACCGATCTAGGTGTTGTTTTTGCAAATTCAGGAGGAAATAATGGGAATGTCAATTTTCATATTAAAAAGACATTCAATAACGACGAATTAAAATCTAAAATAGACTTTTATTCATATTCATCAAATGCAAACATGTGGGGACAAAGTGTTCACGCATGGGGAGAAGTAGGTAAGAGTTTCTCAAATGGATTAATTGTTACAAATAGTACAGGTTCAGTTTTAGTTGAAAGTCCTTATTATTCAACAAATAACAATGCCATTTATATCGACACATTTTTAGTTGCAGGCGCCGACACAATTTGGTATAATGTATCAGCTGACAGTGCCCATCCCCTAAATAATAAACCGCAAATGCGTTTAAGAGTAAAAAACCTTAATACTTCTCTCCGTGTTTTATTAAAGTCTTCTGCTGATTCAGGAACTGTCAACTATTGGAATGTAACTGAGTTAACAAATGACGTCGGAAACTGGGGAATGGGTTTTTCAGCAAGTGGTACAGGCACGACAGCCGGTGATAATTTAAACGGAATAAGTGAACCATCTTGTTCTGATGATGTCATAAGTGTGGCAGCTTACAACGCTCAATACTCTACCCCTGCAGGAAATCTGACAGGAGGAGCTTGGGCTTCTTTTTCAAGCATAGGCCCACGTTATGATGGAGTTATGAAACCTGATATTTCGGCTCCGGGAGTTAATGTTGCTTCTTCAATGTCGTCGTTTACTGATGCTGCCTTTACTTCTGTGGGTTCGGTAGATTTTAACGGAAGAACGTATCACTTTGCAAAATTATCTGGTACATCAATGGCTTCTCCAATGGTTGCTGGAGTTTCTGCTTTGATACTGGATGCCAATCCTTACCTTTCTGCACGACAAGTTAAAGAGATAATCATGCAAACTGCTCGTCAAGACAATTATACAGGTGTTATTCCCGCAGAAGGAAGCACAAAATGGGGCGCCGGAAAAATTGATGCATATGCAGCTGTGAAATTAGCCCTTCAAACTGTTGGAATGGAAAACCCACCGGTTGATTTATCATGGAGCGTCTACCCTAACCCAGTTATGAAAGAATTGCATTTTACAATTGTGGAAGAGTTACCTAAAACTGTTTCAATTTTTGACCTTGCAGGAAATTACATTGAGAAACCAATTATCAACGGAAAAGTTTACGTTTCTGATCTTGCCCCTGGAGCTTACTATATTCGAATATTAATCGATGGTAAAGTTCAACAAGAAAAATTCATCAAACAATAATGGTTGTTCGAGTTCTGACCGAACCAGAGCTTTCAATTGTAAAGCATCTTGCATATAACATTTGGCCTGTTGCGTATCAAAGTATTCTGACAAAAGAACAAATGGATTATATGTTGAATTGGATGTATTCCATTGAAACATTAGAAAAAAGCTATAATTCCGGACATTCATTTTTTTGTATCACAGAAAATAATTCTGATATCGGATTTTTAGATGTTGAAATCAATCATCCGAAAAATGGAAACATGAAAATACATAAGATATATGTTTTACTTGATTTTCATGGAAAAGGTGTCGGATTTCAACTTTTAAATGAGGCCAAAAAATTTGCTTTGAAAAATAATATGGAATCTATTTCACTTCAAGTCAACAGAAACAATAACGCATTAAATTTTTACTTGAGATATGGTTTCGAAATAATCGATGAACAAGACTTTGATATTGGAGGTGGATATTTCATGAATGATTATGTCATGAAATTAAATTTGGATTAATTGTGTTTAATCTTTGATTGAATAATAATATATCAATTTTTCCTTGATCGTTTGTATCTTCTTGGAGTCCATGTTTCGGGTTCAAAAACATCAGGTTCATCTTTTACAACAACTATTCCAACCATTGGTATTTCTTTAATAAATTCATCTTCCTTTATTGTCACTTTTAAATTGACATTATTGGGTGAAATTTCATTAATTACTATTGTATCAGAAATGTTATTACCCCACACTTCCAAAGAGTATTTTTCAAAAGAATTATCATCAAAAACAAACATAAAACTACCATTTATATCTGTTAACGCTTTCAATCCAAGTTCAAATAATTTAATTTTCACAAAAGGCAACGATTCATTATTTTCATTAACAACTGTTCCTGAAATATAATATCGATTGGAATCTACCGTTTTCATTTCAGGTGATATTTCTGTTTTTACTTGTGCCTTTACCGATTGAAACGGTGAAGACAAAAACAACCAAAAGCCAATCCAACTTGCAGAAAAATTCGCAAAAAACGACTTTCTTTTCTCTGCTATTAAAAGTTCCCTGTTTAACTGACCTTTTTTGAACCTGCCACATATACGCCCTTTATTCTCCTCAATCATTTTAACTAATGCTCGATCAGAATAAAATGAAAAGTCAATTATTTCCTTATCGCACTTTTGACAATATCGATTTAATCCACAAGACTTCATATCTTCCCAATTTTGATTGCAGGGTTCAGGAATGTCTATTTGAATTTTTCTCATAAATAAGTTTATCTAAAGATACTAAACGGATATATTTTCCATAAATTTATTTGAAATAAATAATAATAATTATGCATGCATATCATATTGAATTATTTT
>CANGLG010000114.1 GCA_947454395.1 Flavobacteriales bacterium | reverse complement strand
CATACGACTAGAAAAAGCAGCGATCAACGAACTTAATTAAAATGCTGCCTTCTCTAGTCGTCTGAACGTTAGCGTTCATTAGAAAAACCGAAACAACAAAAAAAACAATTAAAAACGATAAATAAAACAAGTAATACAAAACAATATGACTAAAAACAAATCAAAACCCATGGCCCTACTAGTAGCGGCTATGCTTATGGGAACAATGAGCTATGCTCAGAATATCGCTCCACAATCGGTAAATAGCGGTGGAACAAAAATGACACAAGCAAACGGTTCTCTAAGTTTTACCGTAGGTGAATTGGTTGTTCTTTCACAAACCGACAGTGATGGAAATACTCTTGGAGGAGGTTTTACGGCTGGTGCAACCTTGACAACAGTTAGCATACAAGAAACCGATGCTGCTATTTTAGATGTTAAGGTGTATCCTAATCCTAACACGGAATTGGTAAACATTCGCATCAAACACTCTAGCATAGAGCAGGTTGTAGTAACGATTACCGATTTTCAAGGTAAAGAAGTTTACAGTGGAAAATATGCAGGAATTTCCAATGTAATTGGAATTAACACAGCTTCGTATGCAACAGGAACATACGTATTGTCTTTAAAAAATCTAAATAACCAAGTGCTTGGCACTTACAAAATCATTAAACACTAATTAAAAATCAAAAAAATGAAAAAGATAACATTACTTTCAACTTTATGCTTTCTACTTTTAACTCTAGTAGTAAACGCTCAAACCCCACCCAACGCCTTTAATTACAGTGCAGTAGCACGTAATGCAGCGGGGCAACCAATTGCAACAACAACAATTGGTGTTCAAATTACAATTCTTAAAACATCTCCTACAGGAGTATCGCAATATAGCGAAAACCATTTTGTAAATACCGATGCTTTCGGTCTTTTTAATTTAGTGATTGGAGCAGGTGCAGTACAAAGCGGCTCAATGGCAACTATTGATTGGAGCATTGACAATTATTACCTAAAAGTAGGTATGGACGCTGCTGGCGGCACCAACTTCTTAACAATGGGTACAACACAGTTATTGAGTGTTCCGTATGCGATGTATGCGAAAAGTGCTGGAAGTGTTAGTAGTAATCCGAATACGGTTCAAACATTATTTCATATCAGGGGGACAGGTTATCAAGGCACGGCAAACATGGATCCTTTATTACTGAATTCTACTATTGATACGTTGATTGATTTAGGCAGCAATTATAACGCATCAACAAACACATATTCTTGTCCAATTAATGGGACATATGAATTTATAATTGACATCCAGTATTGTGGAAATTATGAAATAAGGGTCAACGGAGGCCCTCAATACTTACTACCAGATGGTGTTTTTAATTATTCGGGTGCTCAAGGAGGTAATGGGCCACATAGATTTATATTGAATCTACAACAAGGAGATATTGTCAGTTTTTACGGAGAAGGTTGGTATGATTTATCCCCACCATATGCAGTTTACAATGGATCAATTACGGGATGGAAATGGTAATGAAATCCAATAATTTTGACAATTTTTTCATAGGGTAAATTATAACTTTTTTGGTTGATTGATAGACTGATATTGGTGATTCCATAGACAGTTCTTCAGTAACGATATATGGCTTCAAAATAGATTAACCAACGAAACACTAACAGCAAATAAGCACAAGCAGGGATTTATTCCATCGAAGGATATGAAGAAGGTAATTTTGAAGTTCAGTTCTCCTAATCAAGTTCAGTGGTGAAATCCCTGCCTGCGCCTATTTACAAACCGTTATGGGCAAGTTTATTAATTTTATAAAAATAAAAGTGGAGTTCAGAACCCACGCAAAAATAACGAGGCGGATGCTGAAAAGCCAAATGAGTAGGATATTAATAATTTTAAAAACAAAATGAAATTTACACCGAAAACATTGAAAATTCTGAGTATTACTACTGTTGGTATCTCCTGTGCAGTTTTGGCATTTATTATAACATATAATTGGCGTAATGAAAATGAACTTCCAGAATGGATGTTGTTAATACCAATTTTTCTTCCTCTATTAGCAACTTTTTTAAGCAGACAGTCAAAAAAAAGAAATGATAATAATGAAGGGAATTAACATTACGCGATTTTAATATATATATGCATAATTCCCTGAAGTAATTATTAAGAAGCCCATAACAGCGTGTAGGCCATATTACCTTGCCGCAGGCGCAACACAAGACAACATCGCTTACACGCAAACCGTTAAAGGCAATTTAAATATGACGAGAAAAGCAATAATGATAGGTTCCCCAGGACCAAAGAATTCTGTTAATTATTTAAAGGGTGTCGATGTCGACTTACATCACTTTGTAAGTTTTTTAAAATCACCTATTGGTGGTTCTTGGGAGGATGAAGAAATTGCAGGTTTATATAAATGTCCGTCTGAAAATTTGATTGAATTATTCCAAAGCACGAATACTGACTTCTTACTTGTGTATTTCTCCGGCCATGGTCATCATGAATTAAAAGATACGAATATTGCAATAAACGACTCCGAATCACTTTCTGTTTCTCAACTAATTTCGATTATAAAAGCACCTAAAGCACTAATAATTATTGATACTTGCCGAAAATCCTTAGTTGAAGAATACGTAAGTTTTTCAGGTCCTGAATATTTATCCTTTAAATCTACTTTAGATTACCTAAATTCTAGTGAAAAATACATGCAAATAATTTCTGAAAGTACAGATGGTATTTCTATAGCTTATGCTTGCTCTGTTGGAGAAATAAGTAATGATACAGAATTAGGAGGCAATTATACTTATTCATTGCTAAAAACATCCCTGGAATGGTATGAGAACCAAAATAACGAAAGCGTATTATCTATAAATGGTGCGAATGATTTAGCTCATCAGTATTTGAAATTCAAATCAAAATTTGATCAGAATCCTCAAATTGTAACAACAAATGATAAAGAAGAAAGGCTGAATTTCCCATTTGCAATAAAAACAAACAGCCTTTAACAGCGTGTAAGCAATAAGCCGAAAATATCAATACAACAAAATGCAAAACATTACAGAAGATTCTAGAGAAAACATTCGGAAAAAAGTGGCATCGTTCACAGAAACGACAATTGGTGACGAATGCCCAAAAAATCTTTGTTTCTGTGCATGTTTTCCTTTACTATTGTTTTTGAAGATAAACGACATCCATTGTTCGTTGACAGGTGGAGACTATAACGGCATACGACACTTTTGGCTTACAGTAAATGGATACGATGATATCATTATTGATCCGACAATAAGACAATTTAAACCGCAAGTTGAGCCTATTTATATTGGTTCAATTACTAGCGATTACACTCCAGATACTACCTCATTTAATGAAACATTTTCATGGGCATTTAAATTTTGGGCTGAACCAATATTAGATAGACCAAGATCTCATCAAGAAAAACCAAAATGGGTTGAAGAAAGAACAAATTTCTATAACGTTAAGTTTGCAACGATTCTGAATCAAGAAATCTCTCAAAAAAATCCTGAAACAATTACTATGTATCACAATAGACTTTGTAAGTTATATTTTAGGACGATATTAAAATTCTTAAAATTAAAAACACAAAACGACCAAGATTATATTAGAAATTTACGAGCGACACTTCCACAAAGTTTTGAAAATTTATTAAACCTGACTAATACGACCAACTGCTAACAGCGCACAGCCGCCATTGAAAAAACGGCGTCTGCACGCGAAACGTTACCTCACAAAACTCCCTCTGATTTGTTTCTTTGTGCCTCGCAAATCAGAATAAGTCACATCCAATAGAATTTTCTCACCTGGTTTTAAGCCCAGAATAAAATCAATCATGCTTTGCGTTAGGTTTTTTCCAGTAGAAGCAAAAATGGTTGAGTTGTTCACCAATTCAAAACTTTCAATTTTATATTCCGCATTCGCAGAATCAGTGTCGAATTCGACATGCACATTGAATGCTGTTGTATCAAACTTTTCCCCGGCAACGGAATTTCCAAGCCATAAGACCGGTTTTAAACTCCCTTTAATTTTTACAGTGAATTTGTCTATGATTACTTTTTCTCTTTCCTGTGTTTCCGGGTTAAATTCATAATTAGCAATAATGAATGTTGCTGACGTTCGTCGGACTGTATCAAGCGTATGAATCGACCATGTTTGTTGTTTCTTCGTTGGTTCGATGATAAAAGCGCCGTCCAAATTTACAGGAAAACCTTTATCTGTATAAAACGAATTGGCATAATCCCTCAAAAAAGCAGTGTCTTTGGAACCGTTAAAACGGTAGTTGTAGTTCTCTTGTGCGTTCATTTGAACGAAACACATGATGAAAAAGAAAAATATGTTGGAGTTTTTATTCATACGTGTTTATATCCTATTAACAGCTTATTTTATCAATTCTTTTTTGATGGCGACCTCCTTCAAATTCCGTACCTAAAAATGTTTTAACTATCTCCAAAGCTACTTCCTCGGAAATAAAACGTGCCGGCAAAGCGATAATATTGGCATCGTTATGCTGTCTGGCGAGCGCTGCAATTTCTTCAGTCCAACAAAGTGCGCTGCGAATTCCTTTATGTTTGTTGGCTGTCATGTTGATACCATTTCCTGAACCACAAATCAATATGCCCAACATTCCTTTATTCTGTTCCACTATTTCAGCAACAGGATGAGCGTAATCGGGATAATCAATACTTTCTTCAGAAAAACATCCAAAGTCTTTCACTTGATAACCGTGTGTTTCTAAATAATTTATTATTTTTCCTTTAAGAATAAATCCAGCGTGATCAGCACCAATAGGAATGATTTTAGTTGACATGTTGTTTGTTTTTGTAAAAGTAATTTGAATTCACAATTTATTCAAGTTTTAAACAATAAGACTTTTTTTATTTTTAATTTATATTGATAATCAGTCAGTTAATTTATTAGTTACAAACTATAATAATATCATAATTGTTAATTAACGTTCAAAACTTTTAAAATGTATTTCTTGCTTTCTTGGTTAATTTTTCCAAACCAAAATATTATTGAAACAAGAACTAAAAGTTTGGGTTTGTTATTCAACATTTAAACACGTTTAATTAACTATTTCATTATTAACAATGATAATTACTTTTAAACTTCACTATAATTCTATCCATTGTTTATTACTATATATTATATTGATTTTAAATTATTTACAATCTTTTAACCTGTGAAAAACATAAATAAATTTGTTAATTGTGAGTAATCCTAATTTTTACCAAAAAATTTAACAACATATGAACAATCTTAATAACAAGAATAAAAAATCTTATTTAAATAAATATTTCTTTTATTTATTAATTCATTGATTAAAAAGATGTTTAGCTTTTAATTCAATCTTTTTTGTGTAATTTGTATTCTGAAAAGGTTAAAAAAGCCTAAGAGGTTTTATTTGTGAAAGACAAACTATAAATTAGCTTAAAACAAATTATGCAAAGTTCTTTTGAACATTTATTAGATCAAATAGACGCTTTCATTCGAAAGTTCTACAAAAATGAAATGATAAAAGGAATTTTACTTTTTACAGGTTTTTTTCTTTTTTCCTTTCTTTTTACAACATCGTTGGAATTTGCCGGAAGGTTCGGATCATTTACACGTGCTTCTTTATTTTTCGGATTTTTAATAGTGAATTTTATATTACTAGTTCGTTATATAATTATTCCTTTATCAAAACTAGCTTCTTTTGGAAAACGAATAAATCGTTATCAAGCTTCTGAAATTATTGGTTCTTTTTTTCCTGAAATATCCGATAGATTAAAAAATACGCTTCAGCTCAATGAGGCTCTCGATCAGAATGAAGGAAATATAGAGTTACTACGAGCAAGTGTGATGCAACGTTCGGATCAATTGAATGTAATTCCTTTCAGTTCTGCAGTTGATTTCAAGGAAAATAAAAAGTATTTAAAGTACTTGTTACCTATCTTTTCTGTTTTTGTTTTATTAGCCATTTTTGTTCCTTCAATAATCACACAAGGAACGGAACGCGTAGTTAACTATAATCAAGAATTTGCACCCTTTAAGTTTGTTTTAAGTCAAAGAAATTTAACAATTGAAGAAGGTCAAGATGCTGAAATAGAATTACTTTTAAATGGCTCAGCTTTACCAGAAAATGTTTACCTAATTAGTGAAAACGGTAAATTTTTAATGCAGCGTGTTTCAAAAAACAAGTTTAAAGGAGTAATTAGAAAACCAAAATATTCTTCCTTTTTCTATTTTACAGCCAATGAATACACAAGTGATAAGTATGAGTTAAAAGTTATTGGAAAATCATTGATAGGTAAGTTAGAAGCAAAATTGTCTTATCCTGCCTATCTAGGAAAAAGTTCAGAAGTAATACAAAACTCAGGTGATTTGACAGTTCCTGAAGGTACACAAATAGAATGGAGTGTTCTAACAAAGAACACTAAAAAAGTAGAAGTTGATTGGAACGGAAGGAAACAAATTTTTTTAGATCAAGGTTTTAAAATAATAAAAAAAATAAGTAATAATTCCCAAATGAAATTTCATTTATGGAATTCTTTTAATGGTAAAATTGACAGTTCAAAAAATGAAATTACCGTTATAAAAGATGGCTTTCCTTCAGTGGAAGTGCAAGAATTTAAAGATAGCGTTGCGGATGGTGTTCGTTATTTTTCAGGACAAATAGGAGATGATTATGGGTTAAAAAGTTTGTATTTCGTGTACAAAGTAATCTCTGAAAATGGAAATTCAAAGGATCAAAAAATGATGGTTCGTCCTGTTTCAGGGACACAATTATCATTTGATTTTGCTGTAGATTTTAGGCGAGAGAGAGTGAAACTTAAGGATCGAATAGAATATTACTTTGTGGTTTCTGATAATGATGGAGTAAAAGGTAGTAAATCTTCTCGCAGCCAAACCTACACTTATAAATTACCAACATTAGAGGAATTAGTGGAAAAACGAGACGAAGACCAGGAAAAAACAAAACAGGATTTGAATGATTTACTTAAAAAGACGAATGATTTTCAGAAAAATGTTGAAAAACTGAAAAAAGAAGCACTTAATTCTAAATCATCTGATTGGAATAAAATGAATCAAGTAAATCAATTGCAAGAGGAACAGAAGAATTTAATAGAATCATTGGAGCAGATTAAAAATGAAATGTCACAAAGTACAGAGGAAAAAAATCAGCTTTCTGAAATGGATAAATCGTTACTTGAAAAACAGGAAATGATTGAAAAATTACTCGACCAATTAATGGATGATGAACTTAAGAAACTGTTAGAGGATT
>CANGLG010000113.1 GCA_947454395.1 Flavobacteriales bacterium | reverse complement strand
TACCTTGACTTATCAATTCTTCAATATTTGCTGCTGAAACCGTCAAAATTGCAATATTTGAAGTATCGGCACAACTACCCGAATTTACAACACAACGAAATTGCTGATTATTGTTCGAAACTGTTGCATTTGAAACAACAAGTGTATCATTGTTTGTGCCATTATATTGCCCTGCATTACTAACATTTTGAAAACCTAATCCCAAATCAGTTTGCCATTGAAACAAACTTACTGAAGTTGCATTAACTACAAATTGTGCTGAAGTTGTTGGGTTAACCGTTTGGTTTGTTGGTTGAGATGTAATCGTTGACGCCGAACATCCGTTGTATAAATTAGTTATTTCTTGTTGTGTTAAAGCGCGGTTCCAAATTCCGATGTCGTCAATTTTCCCTGAAAACATATTATAGGTATTCCAGTGAGGTCCTCCAAATCTCAAAGTTGCAGAAGGAGAATTACAACTAGTAATATTTTGTCCATTGTAGCTTTCTAATAAAATGCCATTCAAATAAGTTCTTGAGGTACCGAAACTGTCAATTGTATATACAACAAATACCCATTGGTTCGATGGAACTACTCCAGCTACCCCCCAATGTTCTTGTCTTGCCGTACCACCACAATTTCCATATCCCGTAGAAGTATAAAGACCAGGCCCAAATGATTGCCATATAAATTGATGATGTAAAGCATATGAGTGTTGAGTACAGTTTGATGGATCATTCTTAGTAATTACTGTCATGTCATCACCATTGGCCTGATACCATACTGTAACAGTTAATTCTGTTACATTTAAACTGTTTGAATTAGGAATTACAATATTATTACTAATACCATCAAAACTAAACGCCTTACTAGAATTTCCATTTCGATCCAACGTCAACGTAGCCCCATTCACTGTTCCATTATTCCCATTCCCACTTTCATCGTTGGCATTTCCATTAAAGGGCCAATAACCTACCAATCCATTTGTTGGAACATAACTTGGCACTTGCGCCCAAAAATTTACAGTTAAACCAAGCCCAACTGCCAAGGCTGTAAATAAACTTTTCTTCATTTTATAAAGTTTTTATTTCACCCGCCCCTCAGTGAGATTAGACACAATAAAAAAGCGTGGGACAGTTGCTGTGCTTGTAACAGAGGTCCGACCAAGAACCCGCACACAAAGCAAAGCAACGCCCACGCCGTAACGCGAGCGTTTCACTTTAACTTCCCTGTGTGCTTGAAAATTGGTCGGTTTCTATTACAGGTCGTTTAGCAAACGCTATTTTTTTAATTCCAATAAATCTTCCCTTTTTGGGATAAGGCAAATGTAACGGTTTTTTCACAAAAAATAAAAAGACATTCCGTTTCATTCTCTATTTTCAAAAGCTAACTTCAATATGTCGCTTTCAGTTAAGAAAAAATGACTTTCAGTCGCTCTTTTTTATGCACTCAAATAAATATGAAATCTAAAAACTTGTTTTATTTAAAATCCAACACTAATTTTAGCTTCAATAATTGAATAAACTCAATTGTCATCTCTATAACCTTGAAAAAAATTAACTTAAATAAACTTATTCTCATCCAAACCATAGCCTTCGCTTTGGCATTTGCATATTCGTTATTCAAAATCACGGAGTGGGAATTGTTTCCTTGGCTCAATATTTCGATTGCAGCAGGTTTACCATTTGTCGCTCTATTGATTTCAATCCTAGTTAAAATAAATTCCCGAAAAATAAAGCTGCTCATTATCTCTTTATCTTTCATTCATTTGTTTCTGAATCTTTATTTTCTTTCTGATGCAGCATTATTAAGAGCTGATTGGCAATGGCTGCTCTGCCCTACTCTTCTTATTTTTTGCTTGTTATTTTTTGATATGTTTTCAAGAAAAAATGAAACGATTAAAAAAATTGGAAAAGCATTAACCGTTGGACTTACCGCCATAATTCTGATTCGATTTTACATAACATCCGAGTGGATGGATAACTTCATTTTGTTATATACTGGTGTGTTGTCAACCTTACTGATATTTTCAAAAAGCAATAATTCAGTTAGCGAATAAAAGTCCCGTATCCAACTACCCTTTTGTTCCAATATTCCGAGGATTCTATTTCAACAATAGAAATTCCCTTTGACGAACTTGCATGAATCATTGCCTTCGGTTTTCCGGGTTCGTTTATCAACATCCCGACATGCGAAATTTCTCCTCCATTTGAAAAGAAAACCAAATCCCCCATCATGGCTTCACTTGCTTTTAATTTCACAGATGTTTCATATTGATCTTTTGCTCTTCGAGGAAGTGTTTTTCCAGCATTTTTCATCACATAACACGTAAATCCACTGCAATCAAAACCACTGGGATTGTCACCTGCAGAAACGTATGGAACCCCCAACTGCTTTTGAGCATAGGTAACCATTTCCATGCGAGAAGCAAGTGCAGGATTTTTATTGTTTATGACAGGCACGAATTGTTTTTCTTCTTCCAAAAACTTTATCCCTAAAAACAACTGTGAGAAAAGCGATGCGTATTCTGAAAATTCAGTTTGTTTTCCTTGTCGCTTCAGGTCCGAAAGCCAACTGTCCAAATCAATTTTTAATGACGACAATTCGTTGATATGCGCCTCAAAAATCAACTTACCACTTTCTGTTTTTCGTATATCAATTAAATCCTGAATCGCACGATTTACAAGTTTTTCGTTTTTTCGAAACCAAACCGGATTTTGAGCCAATTCAAGAACGCTGATTGATTTGTAATACAAAGGAAATTTAGAAAAATCATATTCCGGATTATCCAGTAAACGATTGGCTTTTCTATAAACTATTTTATAATGTTTTTGAGAGAAAAGCATTTCTAATCGATCAAATGCCGGTACCTGCGCAAATATTCCGCTGTTAGTTATGAAAAATAAAAAGACAAATACGAATTTAATTTGTGTACTTCTTCCCTTCACTGAAAACGATGTTCGATTTATTAAATAACTTGACTAGTACTTTATTGGAATAAATTTCAAATTCTGAATCGGTCATATTTGTAATTTCTTCGACTTTCCCATCTATTAATGCACTTACTCCTCCATAAATGTTTCTAAACGCATAAATGTTGTTTTTCATGAGGTGAATTTCTGGAGTGAAGTTAGCAACCTGTACTTTTTGACCATTCGTATGTGCAAACAAATAACTATTTTCAGCCCACACAACCAAATCATCTTTTACTTCCCAATAAGATGCTGAGAAATTCGAAAGTTGTTTCTTTTCTCCGTTGGAAAAACGAAATAAATTCCCATTGATATCTTCATAGACCACAAAGCCTCTTCCACTTCTGTACTTCTTCACATGAAGTTGTTCGACTTCAGTAAATTTCCCGTTTTCAAAAACTACAAAAGTCTGATTATAAGGATCATTGAAGCAAAACACATCCGTTCCAATATTATATTGAAGTATTTCCTCATTGTAATTCCCAATTTCATAATTGTTTCCTCTCCAAAATGCAAAAGAATTCTTAGCATTATCTCGATAAATCACAATGTTTTCTCCAACATTTGTAGGCATTGATAAGTCAACCAGTTCAGAAAAGGTCGTTAGCTGCGTACTTACTCCTTTATAATTCACATTCAATGATTTGTATTGAGTATCCTCAAAAACGATAATACTGTCCTTGACAACAAAACCTCTGGCGAAATTGGTCAAACGTAAAAATTTACCAGATTCATAAGCTCTCAATGACCCAGCAATATAAAACCCGAGTAAGTGATCCGAAACTTGATAATCGGCATTTAAATTTGTGACATCTTTTCGATCTTTACCATCATAAATCCTTAAATTCCCCCGTGTATCAATGTATGCAACTAATTCATCACCAGCCTTATATTCTTTCACTGGTTGCATTTCAACTGTTCGGAAAAATCCATCTTGAAAACACACAAAAAAGTTATTGAAATCCTTCATTGGAATGACACCTTGAGAAAAAGACAATGAGGTCAAAAAAATTGAAAATAAGAGCAAAGATTTTTTCATTGAGTCAAAAGTAACCAAATTTCAGACCACAATCAATTCTTTCCATTTAATTGATTATTCAACCGAATGTCATTTTCTAATCGATATTTCAATTTTCTGAATTACCTTAGCATCGAAAATTTTAAAAATGAAGAAAGTTTTATTATCGGGTGTTGCTCTGTTTACCGCCATCAGTGCTTTTTCCCAAAAGAAAATCGAATACGTGGAATACAATCTTCCAAATGGTATTCATGTAATTTTACACGAGGAACATTCCACGCCAATTGTTGCTGTTTCGGTGTTGTATCATGTTGGTTCAAAAAATGAAAATGCTGATAGAACTGGATTTGCTCACTTTTTTGAACATTTACTTTTTGAAGGATCTGAAAATATCGGAAGAGGTAAATATAGCGAACTAGTAGAAAAAAACGGAGGCGTTTTGAATGCAAATACTTCTCAAGACAGAACTTACTATTACGAAATACTTCCTTCAAATCAATTAGAACTTGGACTTTGGTTAGAAAGTGAGCGCATGCTTCACGCTAAAGTGGATATCAACGGAATTGAAACACAAAGAAGTGTTGTAAAAGAAGAAAAACGTCAGCGTGTGGATAATCAACCTTACGCGTCTTTTTTAACTGAAATGTTTAAAAGAACATTCCCGGACCACCCATACAATTGGGTTCCAATCGGAAGCATGGAGCATTTGGATGCAGCTCAGGAAGAAGATTACATCAACTTTTACAAAACATATTATGTTCCCTCCAATGCGACTTTATCCATTGCTGGAGATTTAGACATCGCTCAAGCAAAAAAATGGATAGACAAATATTTTGCTTCCATGCCGAAAGGTCAAGCAATAACGCTTTATCGTGATTTTGTTGCTCAAACTGACGCTGATTTTGAAAAAAGATATGGGATTTCTAAAACAAAATTTGATAAAAAAGACTTTTTGAACTCAAAAGATCCCGCTGCTAAAAAGTTGATTACAGAATTTTCATCAAAAGCGGTAGATATCAAAAGAACACAAAAAGACCGAACGCCAATCAAAGGAGTAATCAAAGATGTTGTTTACGATAACATTCAATTACCTGCTCTTTTCATGGGTTATAAACTTCCAGAACAAAAAAGCGAAGATGCTTATGCGTTGGAAATGTTGAACGAGGTTCTTTCCGGTGGAAGCAGTTCCAGAATTAATAAAACGATTGTCGAGAAAAAAGAAATGGCAACGTTTGCTTTTTCATTCAATTTTGCTTTAGAAGACGCAGGAGTTGAAATATTCGCAGCAATTGCTTCAAATGGTGTGAGTCTTGATTCAATTCAAAAAGAATTTGATGCTCAAATCGAATTGATAAAGAATGAACTGATTTCTGAAGACGAGTTTCAAAAAGCAAGAAATAAATTTGAAAATGACCTTGTAAGTGCGAACTCAACAGTTGCCGGAATTGCTGAAAATTTGGCTGATAACCACGTTTATTATGGCAATGCAGATCGTGTAAACACGTTAATGAATGGGTATATGAAAGTTACTCGTGAAGACATTCAGCGCGTAGCGAAAAAATATCTTTCACAAGACGCAAGAGTTATTCTTCATTATTTACCAAAAAAATAATTAAATAGACATGAAAAATATATTTTTAAGTTCGATAATACTTTTTACCGGTTTGATTCACGCACAGTTGGATCGTTCGGTAATCCCTACTCCTGCTGCACCTAAGGCAAATGATTTAAAAGAATCCGAAGTTTTTACTACTTCAAATGGAATTACAGTAATTCTATCAGAAAATCACAAAATACCGAAAGTTTCATTTGACTTAAGTATGGGCTCAGATCCAAGAATGGAAGGTGATAAAGCCGGACTCTCAGATATGGCAGGTTCATTAATTATGTCTGGAACATCCAATCGTTCGAAAGATCAATTGGATAAAGAAATTGATTACATCGGAGCAACTTTAAATGCAGATAAAAACTCGCTTTATCTTTCTTGTTTGACAAAACATACAGATAAAGGATTGACGTTAATGTCTGATGTTTTAATGAACGCTAATTTCCCGCAATCAGAATTTGAGAGAATTAAAAAACAAAATGAATCAGCTTTGATGTCTGCAAAATCAGATGCAAATACAATGGCTCAAAATGCAGTGGTAAAAGCAAATTTTCCGAATCATCCATACAGTGACGTAATGACAGAAACTTCTTTGAATAACATTTCAAGAGAAGATGTTCTAAAATATTTCAAAAGTAATTTCACTCCGAATGGCAGTTATTTGGTTGTTGTTGGTGACATTAATCGTAAACAAACCGAAGAATTGGTTAACAAGTATTTCGGTTCATGGACTGGCGGTGCTGCTTTTGTAAATCCATTAAACGATGGTAGTTATACGAAAGGAAATCGTGTGATTTTTGTTAAAAAACCAGGAGCAGTTCAATCAGTTGTTTATGTTACTTTCCCAGTAAAAATTAAAACAGGAGACAAAAATCAATTACCATTAACTGTTTTAAACAATATCCTTGGTGGTGGTGGATTTGGAACGCGTTTAATGCAAAATTTACGTGAAGATAAAGCATATACTTACGGTTGTTATTCTTCGTTAAATATTCAAGATGACGGTGCTTGGTTATCTGCCGGTGGAAATTTCAGAAATGCCGTGACTGATTCAGCTATCACTCAAATTTTAGGTGAATTTGAAAAAATCACTTCTGATTATGTGAAGGACGATGAAATAAGTTTGACGAAATCTACGATGAATGGAAAGTTTGCAATTTCATTAGAGAACCCGCAAACTGTTGCCCGATTTGCTTTAAATATCATCAAAAACAAACTTCCTAAAGATTACTATCAAACGTATTTGAAAAGATTGGAAGCAATTTCGAAAGAAGATGTTTTGGCTATGGCTCAACAATACTTTACGTCAAAAAATTGTAACATCGTTGTAGTAGGAAACGAGGAAATCATCGACAAATTGAAAAAATTTGACTCGGATGGAAAAATAGAAATGTTGGATGCTTTTGGAAACGAAGTGAAAGACATGAAAAAAGCCGACATTTCCAAAGAACAATTGATTGACAATTACATTTATGCAGTTACTCAAACAAAAAACAAAAAAGAGTTAACTAAAAAACTTAAGTCAATTAAATCTTACGAACGAGTAACAGAAATGACTTCAGCTCAAATTCCAATTCCATTAAAAATGACTGATTATTGGATGTCTCCAGTAACTGAAGCTCAAAAAATGGAAGGACAAGGAATGGTTTTCCAAAAATCCTTCTATGATGGAAAAGGTGGATTTACTTTCAATATGCAAACAGGTAAAAAAGAACTTACTGCAGAAGAATTGGCTTCTAAGAAAAAATCGAGTGGACTTTTCCCAGAAATGAATTATGCTGCAAATGGTACAAACTACGAATTAGTTGGAATTGAAAATCAAAATGGAGTGGATTATTACGTGGTAAAAAGTATTGAGGAT
>CANGLG010000112.1 GCA_947454395.1 Flavobacteriales bacterium | reverse complement strand
TAATTGCACTCAATGACGTAATTGAAAATTTCACTATTTCATTTGATAATTTGGCAAACGACGGGGCAAACCTTCAATTTTCATGGGACAAAACGCGTGTTTCCATTCCGTTTAAACTAAACACAAAAGACAAGGTGTTGGCAAGCATCAAAAAAACCATGGATGGACCAACAGCAAATGATTACCACCAAGCTGCCAATTACTACTTTCAAGAAAAATTAGATTTAAAACAGGCTATAGTTTGGTCAACAAAAGCAGTTGAAATGAAACCGGAAGCGTACTGGATGTCCCGATTGAAATCACAGCTTCAAGCGGCGAATGGTGATTACAAAGGTGCGATTGAAACTGCAAAAAAATCCATGGAAGCAGCAGAAAAAGACGGAGATCAAAACTATGTAAAAATGAACAAGACTTCCATTGAAGAATGGAGCAAAAAGAAATAATACTTGTTTCAAAAATACAAATACCATTTCCTGCTTCACCTCATCATTTTCATGTGGGGTTTTACTGGAATACTTGGGAAATTAATAAAACTGGATGCCGTATTAATAGTTTGGTATCGCGTATTTATTGCTGCACTTTTTTTAGCATTTTTCTTCCTGTTTACAAAGAAATCGTTCAAAATTGACCGAAAACATTGGTGGAAAATTATTATTGTTGGGCTGATTGTCGCGTGCCATTGGTTGACCTTCTATTATGCGATTCAACTTTCAACAGCCTCACTTGGAATATTATGTCTTTCAACCACGACGCTTCATGTCACTTGGCTGGAACCAATCGTGATGAAACGAAAATTTTCTTGGCTCGAGTTTGGACTAGGTGCTGTCGTTATATATGGAATTTACTTTGTTTCTGGAGATTTTAGTGCTAAAGAACTGAATGCCTTATACATTGGACTAACTTCGGCTTTGTGCGCAGCGATGTTTGCCGTTTTCAATGGAAGGTTGGTTCAGGATTTACCTTCTACGCACATAACATTTTATGAATTAGTCGTTGGATTTATTGGAATCAGTATTTTTTTACTTCTAACCGGAAAGCTGGATGCGTCAGTTTTTAACATGACCTATTCTGACTTTGGTTGGTTGCTTTTTCTAGGGATACTTTGCACTTCCTTTGCTTTTTTAGTAACAATGGACATTGTCAAACGACTGGGAGCTTTTACAGTTTCTTTGAGTATCAATCTTGAACCAGTTTACACCATCTTGTTGGCAATCGTGATTTTAAATGAACACAAATTATTAAACATTAACTTTTACATCGGTTCGGTCATCATTATTTTTGTGGTCGTCCTCAATGGGATTATTAAACATTTTCAAAACAAAAAATTAAATCTTAAAACAAAAAATCATGAGTGAAATGCAATACAACAACCTTGGAAAATCCGGATTACAAATTTCACGCTTATCCCTTGGTTCTTGGTTGACCTTTGGAAAACAAATCGGCGACGATGTAGCTGAACGTTTAATGGACATTGCATACGAAAATGGTATCAACTTTTTTGACAACGCAGAAATTTACGCACGTGGCGAAAGTGAACGTGTTATGGGGCGAATTCTAAAAAAGAAAAGCTGGATACGCGACAGTTACATCGTTAGTGGAAAAGTGTTTTTTGGCACAGGAGGTCAAATGCCAACGCAAAAAGGATTGAGTAGAAAACACATCTTTGAAGGATGTCACCAAGCTTTGGAACGCTTTCAATTGGATTACTTGGATTTGTTTTTGTGTCACCGACCAGATAAAAAAACACCGATTGAAGAAACTGTTTGGGCCATGCATCAATTATTCATGCAAGGAAAAATCTTGTATTGGGGAACTTCCGAATGGAGTGCACAGGAAATCATGGAAGCACACATGTTCGCCAAGCAAAATCACCTCATCGGACCAATTGTGGAACAACCTGAGTACAACATGTTTTGTCGTCACAAAGTGGAAGTAGAATTTTCTCAAGTCTACAAAACGGTTGGTTTGGGAACGACCATTTGGTCACCGTTAGCAAGTGGATTATTAAGTGGGAAATACAACGAACAATTCCCTACTGATACACGTCTCGGCATCGAAGGATTGGAGTGGTTAAAAGATAAAAACATTACAGCTGAAAAAATTGAATCCACAAAAAAATTGACTGAATTAGCGAATGAAATTGGTCTTTCCTTGCCAGTTATGAGTATTGCTTGGTGCTTGAAAAACCCAAATGTAAGTACGGTAATTCTTGGGGCAAGCAAAGAAGCTCAACTTACTGAAAACCTAAAAGCATTGGCTGCACAAGATAAATTAACCTCTGATGTTTTGGAACGCATCGAGCTGATTTTAGGGAATAAACCTGTTCATCCCGCATTTTAAGATAAAGTATTTAAAGTTTCGAAGGATGCAGAAATCCTTCGAAACTTAATACAAGATTAGTTTTTCACCAATGTTTTCGTATAAACTGAATTTCCAGTGGTGATTCTTATAAGATAAGTTCCTGACTTAAAGGAGGACACATCGACAAACGACTCAGAAAAATAAGTCGATGCATTCATTTTTTCTTTCATTATAATTCTCCCGAACACGTCTAAAACTTCCATTTGAGCATCATTGTTCACAAATCCTTCAACTTCTATTGTTGTTATTCCTGAACTTGGATTTGGAAACACACTAATTTGGTGTTTCAACTTGTTTTCATCTAGCCCAACGGAAAATCCTACTGAAAAATCATAGCGATGATAATGTCCAAAATCACCGGGGAAAGTCTCAATATATGAGCCTCCAACTTTTCTAATTCGAAAACTTCCAGAAGTTTCACCTTCAACCTGGGCAGAGTACCAAAATGAAAGTCCATCGTGATCTGAATCATCAACAATTACGCTGTAACAGCCAGGCGCTAGGTCAAATGTGTCCTTGTATTGCGTTTGATTTGCAAGCTGCGTTCGTTCAAAAATCACATTCCCTGTGTGATCAATCAATCTGTAGCTGTTTTCGCTTGCTTTATTATTTGTCGTCATCCAAAGAAAAAATGGACCGTCTACCCGCTCAGGCGCATTAAAGCGAGATTTTTTCAAACTGTTTTGATTGTACTCATCATTTCCAACTGCTCCATTTACATTACTGACAAAAGCGTTAAAAGTACTCGTGCTGTCGGCATCATTCCAAAAATTCAAATCATTTACAGGAATTTCTACGATTTCTTCTTGTAAAAAAGATAAATTTCCAGACCATTCTTTTGAAATCGTATTTCCAGGACTAATCCAACAAGTGATTGTGCAAGAAGTTAATGGATTTGCCCCAGTATTTTTCAATAAAACTCTCGGGTTGGAACAAGTTGGATTCCACTTACTGTAATATTCCCAATTATTTGGATTTAAAATATCTGAAATCGAAGCATCAATTTGAAAATTTGGAGCCGAATAAGAAATTAAATCATAAGCAGCAATGTAATTTCCACCAGCTTGTCCCGGATCAGTTGGAGGAACTGCATTTACAACATAATCTATATTAACAGTATCCCCAGGTTGAACAAAAGGAGTCAGCTCAAATTCATGTTCTTTTACGCGATCTCCTGGACACCAACCCTCACGTGCATAAGGCCATGTTCCGCCCTGGCCAATATTTGGATTATCGCCACAATCTGAGTCTTGCCAAATGGTCCAATTGAATCTCGGTACACCATCTACTTTAATTTGATGATTGTTTGGTACCCATTCACAACAAGCAAAGTTTCCAACTTGACCATGACCAGACATTCTTGTTTTAATTTTAAACATATCAGAGGTATCCGAAAATACAACACTCTGAGCTTGTAATACTTGGTCTGTAGCCATTTGGCCAAAATTATAAGAACGAAAATCTGACCAAATCGGTTGACGTTTGTGCAAATCTCTTGGTGGAATTCCTTCAATGAATGCAAATTTCAGATCCAATAATTCCTGAGTATTGTGTGCCGCTAAATCAACTAGATTTCTTAAATAATGTTGGTAATCCGTCACATCATAAATCCATGCAAAACCGTTCGGACCTAGATCAAATTGAATACCATAAGGCGTAATATAACGGGCGATTTCTACATCATTGAGAATTTCGAAAGGTTGTTTGTAGTAGGTGATTTGTTCGTTTGTTAAGTGATTTGTAGCTGAAAATCCAGCTTGAGAAATCACTTGACCATTTTGATCATATTGAATAGTATCACCTTGCAAAGTACCCACGTAAGCATTTGTGATTTCAAAATGACGGTTGACAGGTTGTTGCTCAAAAATAACAGTTGACGGTTTTAATCGCTTCTCTGAAACTTGAATCGTGGAAGAATTTGAAGAAACCGGTCCTTGAAGTAGCGAAATTACCGGCTTATCATTCAATTGTTCAACGCCACAAACAGGATATTCATCGAATCGAATCATGTTGTATTCCGAAGGCATTAAAAGGTTATTATTCGCCGATCGATCCACAGCATAATCTTCGTTATCAAAATCATAGTATAACAACAAATTATTCCAATTCGGATGCGAAATATCCACTTTATGCTTGAAATGCGCTTGGATGGTGGAAGCAGAAAGTGCAGCGTTGTACATTCTAAATTCATCCAATTTTCCTTTCCATTTATATGATTGATTCATGCTGGCTCCCAAAACAAATCGGTGTATATAACCGATATTTCTGGTCTTACCGGTTCCAGATTGCCACAACACACCGTTCTTATAGATAAACATTTCTCCTGTACTTTGTTTTTTCACGAAAGCCCAATGGTTCCAGTTATTGTCAATTTCAGCGTTTGTCATTGCTTTATTGATTCGGTCGTAACCAGATGAAATTCCAGCATCAAAGTAAAGACTATTATCACTCCACGGCATATGAATGTTGAGGATTCGATTATCTAAAGTATCGTATGCTTCAAGTATCGAAGTATTAACACCTGTATTTCCTCCTCCTTTTGCCCAAAACTCTATGGTCATTTCAGCACCAATCTCCTGATCTGAAAACTCCATTAAAGAATAATTATTTCCAGATAAATTAAGGTAACCGTTTCGATCTGGATAAGTCAAAGCTTTATTTCCAATAACATTTTCAGCGTCAAATATTAAACCATTTGTTACTGGTTCATCTGAAGCATAATTAAATTCCAAAATGATACTACTCGTTCCATCCCAAACAAATGGTTGATAAAAGATTAATTCATTATTTCCTAAAACAAAGGGATTAGAAGCATTTCGAGTTCGATTGTAAACTTCCAAAAAACCCAAATTATGAAAGGTATTCAAAAGAGTATCTGTCGTTGATTTAATTGAAATGGAAGGGCATAACAGTTGTCCATTCGTTCCTAAACTTGCTAAACTCAAGACCATTCCTTGAATGTCTCCTTGTTGAATTCCGGCATTTATTAATTCATCAGCAGATATCAATTGCTGAAAACGAGAACCTTTATTTGCAGTATTAAAAAACGCATTGGATGTGGAACTTAAACTATTTAATGGGTTCGGATTCAAACCACTAGCAATTCTTTCTTGTTCCAAGCGTGTGTACGTATCAAAAATTGTATTTGGAACAGGTGTATAATCAATAGTGCTTGGCGAAGTCAAATTTGACAGATATCGATTTCCGTCTACTCGAACTGAGTCAAATTGACCCGTATGGTCAAAAACGCGAGTATATGTTAAATAATCCCATTCCCCACAATTGTATTGGTCCCAAGTTGTTAGCGGACTACATTTTAGTTTGTAATACATTAAAACCTTTTCAAATCGTTTATCATTCAATGATGACGGGAATTGAAAATTGGCTCTTCTCGTTGTAATTGAATCAAATGTGAAAGTCTGAACCCATGTAGTGTCTTGCGCGAATACGTTAACAAATAAAAACAATTGACTAAACAAAAGTAACTTCTTCATAAAGTGGATTTTGAACAAATGTATTAAAAATAATAACGCTTTTTATTAGGAATAAAATTCATGATTCAAGGTTCAAAATCATTCTTAACTTTACAAAATGAAAGAAAAAGAATGGTTTGCGAGTTGGTTTGACACATCCTATTACCATCAATTATATAATCATCGTAACGAGGAAGAAGCTAAACTTTTTATTTCCAATTTACTGCAATTTCTTGATTTGGAAAAACCATCAAATCTATTAGATCTTGCTTGCGGGAAGGGGCGCCACGCGAAAACTTTGAATGAATTTGGATATAACGTTTTGGGAGTCGATTTATCCGCTAATAGTATTTCTATTGCGTCCGAAATGACAAATGATAGTCTTCATTTTCAAGTTCATGATATGCGTAAAGTAATTCCAAATCATACCTTTGAGGCAATTTTCAATCTATTCACAAGCTTTGGGTACTTTGATTCTTCTCTAGAAAATGAGCAGGTTTGTTCTTCAATTTATCAGATGCTGAAACCAAATGGACTCTTAGTTATAGATTTCATGAATGCCGCTAAAGTAATTAGCAATTTAGTTCCGAAAGAAAGTAAAAAAGTTAACGAAATCACGTTTCACATTCAAAGGAATTTCGACGGGAATCATATTTTTAAAAACATTCAATTTGAAGATCAGGGAAAACACTTTGAATTTACTGAGCGCGTTCAAGCAATTAAATTGGATTACTTTGTGCGACTATTAAGTAAAGAATTCACTATTCTTCATACCTTTGGAAGCTTTGACTTAAAACCGTTTGAAGAAAGTAGTTCTGATCGATTGATTATCATTGCACAACGAAAATAATGAATCTTACAATTATTTTTATTGGATTGTTTCTTTCTGTCGTAATTGGCGGGCTAGTGGTCAGTTACCTCAAAGCAACAAATAAAAGTCAATTTATTAAACTCGCCTTGGCGTTCAGCGGAGGCTTTCTTTTAGCCATTATTTTTCAGCATTTATTGCCTGATTTATATTCTGACGGAATGGGTAAAATCGGGATTTTTATTCTACTTGGATTCCTTGTTCAATTGATTTTAGAGTATTTTTCCGGGGGGATTGAGCATGGCCATGTACATGTGCATAAAGGTCAATCGCTTCCTTGGGTGCTATTCATTTCTTTATCTGTACATTCCATTATTGAAGGAATTCCACTCGGAAATCAGTTTTCAGGAATTCAGTCTCAGCATTCAGATGCGCACGGTTCACTTTTCTGGGGAATTATTTTCCATCAAATTCCTGTCGCAATCGCATTGATGACCTTGTTAGTCAATACGAAATTGAGCCAATTTCAATCATGGCTCGTTTTATTACTTTTTGCTGCCATGACACCATTAGGAGTGTTTTTGGGATTTGGTATTTCACCCGAACAAATTGGAATTGATATCCATGTAATTCTAGCTGTAGTAGTTGGGATGTTCTTACATATTTCAACTACAATTATTTTTGAAACCTCAGAAAATCACAAATTCAATCTATTGAAGTTAATCAGTATTTTAATTGGTTGCTCACTAGCAATGCTTATGTACTAGCCGACATGCTAGCCATTTGAGACCAAACGAACTCATTTGAAACGATACAACCTTGCAGAATCAATTGATGAATTTCATCCTCTTTGAATGGATTTACGTTT
>CANGLG010000111.1 GCA_947454395.1 Flavobacteriales bacterium | reverse complement strand
ACTCACTCAATTTTTCCGAAATATCGAATACCATTGCAAACAACATGATGATTCCCAACATAAAAAAGAATGTTGACAAAAATTTGCGAATGATATAGCGATCCAGAATAGAAAGCATCCTACAAGCGTTGTTTCATTTGTTTTACCATCTGATTTTTCCAGGTATAAAATTCTCCGGATTTGATTTTTTCACGTGCTTCTTTCACCAACCAAAGATAAAAAGCTAAATTGTGAATGGTAGCAATTTGAACTCCTAAGTATTCTCCACTTTTAATGAGATGGCGTAAATAAGCTTTTGTGTAAACTTGGTCTGACCAAACATCTGAACTCTCATCAATAGGTCTGAAATCATTTGCCCATTTTTCATTTTTAATGTTGATGGTTCCGTTTTTTGTAAAAAGCAAACCGTGACGTGCATTTCTACTTGGCATTACGCAGTCCATCATGTCAATTCCAAGAGCAATTGATTCCAAAATATTCCAAGGAGTTCCTACACCCATGAGGTAGCGGGGTTTGTCTTTTGGTAAAATGTTGCAAACGTGATCAGTCATTTCGTAAAGCTCGTCTTCAGGTTCTCCAACTGAAAGTCCACCGATGGCATTTCCGATGGCATTATGAGAAGCAATGGTTTCTGCAGATTCTGTTCTCAAATCTTTGTAGACGCTTCCTTGTACGATTGGAAACAAAGCCTGTTCGTAACCGTATTTTGGTTCTGTTCGTTCCATTTGTTCAAAACAACGCTTCAACCAACGATGTGTCATATGCATGGAACGTTTCGCGTAGCTATATTCACAAGGATAAGGTGTACATTCATCAAATGCCATAATGATATCAGCGCCGATTGAACGTTGGATGTCAATTGCTCTTTCAGGCGTAAAAATATGATAACTACCGTCCAAATGAGATTGAAATTTGACACCTTCTTCTTTGATTTTTCGAGTACCAGATAAAGAATATACCTGATAACCTCCACTATCTGTTAAAATTGGTCGTTCCCAACCGATGAATTGATGCAGACCGCCAGCATTTTCAATCACTTGTGTTCCAGGACGCAAAAAAAGATGATAAGTGTTCCCTAAAATTATTTGTGCTTGTATGTCATCACGTAATTCTTGTTGGTGAACACCTTTTACTGTTCCTGCTGTTCCAACGGGCATAAAGATTGGTGTTTCAATCGTGCCGTGGTCTGTATGGAGTAATCCAGTTCTTGCTTTTGTCTCAGAATCCTGATGAATTAAATCAAAGTGCATAAAAATGTTGAAAAATACCTGCGACAAAGATACGTCTATTTGATTTGAGAAATCATCTTTGTATTTAATTCGTTAAAATGAACATTCTACCACAATTTAGACTTGATGTGTTTACCATAATTTTCTGTGTGTTCGCATTATTTGTTTTAGTGCAGTTCATTTATGCCACATTCATTCACGGAAAATTTGCTTTTTACAAAGAGAGAGAACCGGAAATAAATCAGCCTCTTGTTCCGGTAAGCATAATCATTGCTGCTCGTAACGAGTCCGATAATCTGTACGATAATTTGCCTTCGATTTTAAGTCAAGATTATCCGGAATACGAAGTAATTGTTGTAAATAATCAATCCATTGATGACAGTGGGTGGTTACTTACCGCATTCAGCAGGCAATTTCCAAACTTGCGTGTTGTTGAATTGGGACGAAATAAACACTTGCGTCCGGGAAAAAAATTACCGATAACATTGGCGATAAAAGCAGCGAAGTATGAACATTTTTTATTGACAGATGCTGATTGTAAACCTACAAGTAATCAATGGATTCGACAGATGGTAACGCGCTTTAATTCGTCAAAGCAAATTGTCATCGGTTATGGGCCTTATCAGAAAAGTAAGGGTTTTTTGAATCGATTGATTCGTTTCGATACTGCTTGGATTGGGGTGAGTTACTTTTCAATGGCTTTGGCAAAACTGCCATATATGGGGGTAGGAAGGAATCTAGCCTATACAAAAAGCGTTTTTAATTCTGTCAATGGTTTTAAATCGCATTATGCGCTACCTTCTGGTGATGATGATTTATTTATTCAGGAAGCAGCAAAGAAATCAAATTACACAATTAACATCAATCCAGATTCATTTTGTTATTCCCCAGCAGCGCCAACCTGGTCACGTTGGGTAAGGCAGAAAACCAGGCATTATTCAACTTCCAGTAGATATAAGGTTATTAAAAAATCGTTGTTAGGAATATATCCGATGTCATTGATTTTAATGTGGTTTTCCTTTGTTCCTTTGCTTTTTAGTGGGGAATTCAGAGCGCTGAGTGCCATTGTTTTTGCAGTAGTAATTCTGTATAAATGGTGGATTCAAGGTAGGTGTTTAAGTCAATTAAAAGAAAAGGGATTTGTTCGCTATTTTCCTTTTTGGGATTTGTTTTATGCACTTTTAATGCCGATTCTCTATTATATTTCAGAACGACAAAAGTATTATAGATGGTAGAAAATGAACATTTATCGGACAAGGCAAAGCTAGATCTACAATTGGTAGAAGCAGCCCGAACCGGTAAACAGGCTGCATACGCAGAACTGATGGATCGCTATCGAGATTCCATTTATTTTATGATGTTGAAGATGGTAAAAAATTCCGACGATGCGGATGATTTGACCATTGAAGCTTTCGGAAAAGCGTTTAGTCGTTTGGACCAGTATTCTCCTAGTTTTGCTTTTAGTACTTGGTTGTTTAAAATCGCTTCGAATAATTGTATTGACTTTATTAGAAAGAAACGTATTCAGGTAACTTCAATGGATGCTGGTTTCACAATGGATGACGGCGAAAAAATGCACATTGATGCAAAATCTGCTAATTTAAATCCTGAAGAAACTATCATGCAAGGACAACGTGTGATTCACATGCGTTTATTGGTTAGTAAATTAAAACCAAAATACCGCGAACTTGTAGAGAAACGTTACTTTGAGGAATTGAGTTACGAAGAAATTGCAGAGGAAATGAATCTCCCGTTGGGAACTGTAAAAGCTCAATTGTTTAGAGCTCGCGATTTTTTAGCAGCTATGATGGAGAATACAAAAGATACCATCTAAATTGGAATCAATTAAACTTTACTTTCCTGAATTGACAAGCCATCAAATCGAACAATTCTCGATGTTGAAAGCCTTGTATATTGAGTGGAATGAACAAATAAATGTCATTTCCAGAAAGGACACGGAAAATTTTTATGAACGACATGTCCTCCATTCACTTGGTATCGCAAAGGTCATGCAATTCAAAAAGGGAACACGTGTAATGGATGTTGGAACCGGAGGAGGATTTCCGGGAATACCTTTGGCGATTATGTTTCCGGAAACTGAATTTTTGTTGGTTGATTCAATCGGAAAAAAAATCAAAGTTGTGAATGAAGTTGCTAAAACGCTTGGTCTAAAAAATGTCCGAGGAATTCATGAGCGTGCGGAAAAAGTGGAAGGAAATTTTGATTTTATTGTCAGCCGTGCCGTTACGCAAATGCCGGAATTTATTACTTGGGTTAAAAATAAAATAAGTAAAACATCCATGAATAAATTGCCAAATGGAATTTTGTATTTAAAAGGTGGAGATTTATCAGAAGAAATGAAACCAGTAAAGCAATGGCATAAAGAATACCCCCTCAAAGATATTTATGAAGGAGAATTTTTCGAGACTAAAAAAGTGATTTACGTTAAGTTTTAATTCAATATCGGAGGAAAAACCAACTTGAATTCTGGAATAGAAACTGAAAAATGATCCCCCGTATCTAGGTTTTTGAAAGTATAATAACCAGTCATTCGTCCAATAGAATTCCAAATTTCACAGCCACTAGTATAATCAAAGGATTGATTTGGTTCAAGAATAGGTTGTTCGCCAATTACACCCTCACCCGTAACAATATTTGAGCCGATTGTCAAATGATCAATTCGCCAATATCTTTTTAATAGTTGAACACGATATTCACTTTTATTTTCAATAGTGATTTCATAGTTGTAAAAATAATTCTCTGCTTCAGGGTTAGACAAATCTTCTCTGAAACGAGTGGTTACATCAATTACGATACTATGAATTGTTTTAGACGACATTGTAATTCAAATTTCGCAAAAAAAACTTAGATGAAATTAAAGAAAACGATTTTTTCTTTTAAATACAATTGAATATGGAATTAAAATAACTAAAAGTATAACAGCCACTCGTCCAAGATAATCACCATGAGTAGCGTAGAATGTATTTCCTTTCAAAGAAATCACTTTCTGTTTCAGTGCATCCTCAGCCCACCAAGTTGATTTTTGAATAACATGACCTTTTTCATCGATGAAACCACTAATTCCCGTATTTGCTGAACGAGCCACCCATTTTCTGTTTTCGACCGCTCGTAATCTCGCAAAACTGAAATGCTGCTTGTGACCGGGAGTATTTCCCCACCATCCGTCATTCGTCATAATACATAAAAATTCAGCACCTTGCTTCGATTGTTCAGTAACAAATTCACCATAAATAGATTCGTAGCAAATAATCGGTGCAACATTCATTTTGCGTTTGAAAATTTTTGGGTATTGTTCAATTCCAAGTGTTCCACTTGTTCCGCCATTGTTTATGGAATATTCCTCTAAAAACGGCAAGTAGTGTGAAAACGGAATTTTTTCAACACCCAAAACAAGTTTAGACTTATGAATAAATGAGGCTTTATTTTTGCGCGATAAATAAAGTGAGGAGTTGTAACTTTCGTAATAACCTTCCTCATTAGGGATTTTAATGCTTGCTCGTGAATGTTTCTTTTCAAAAATGTTGTAGGTCGAAGCGCCTATTAATAAGTCAGTTTTTTTCCATTTATTTAGTTGATTAGTCAAAAGATTATAAAAAGTATAAGCAGTTAACTCTGATTCTATAAACCCTTGACTGATTGCTGTTTCAGGGCAAACAACAAGACTTGTATTATTGTCCACTTTTGAAGTAGCTAGACTAAACATTTTTTCGATTTGAGAATCCACAGTTGAATTTGGGTCGAATTTCTCATTATAAGGGTCAATATTTGGTTGTACAACAACGACCTCATTACCAGATTCTTTAGAAACATCGGGTAAAGAATACAAGATGGCAAAAGACAAAACGATTGGTATAAAAAGAACTGAAATTATTAAACTTATAAAAGAAAGATGAGGTTTTAATCCCTTGTTTTTCTTTAATTTCTGAACGAGTTTAAAACATAAAATATTAGATAGTATAACCCAAATAGTCCCACCTAAAACGCCAGAATATTCATACCATTGCACCCAATTAATACGAATGGAAAACACATCGCCAAAGCTCAGCCACGGCCATGAAAGTTCCCAGTTTAAATGAATGAATTCAAAAGCTGTCCAAACAATTAGCAGTGCCCAAATTCCATTTTCCTTGCTTAATTTTCGGTGAATGAAATGATATACTTGAAAGGCCCAAGCCATGAGTAACGAATTGAAGACAAATGCCATTACTCCACCAATTTCGGTTGAATTCCAAATCCACCAAGTTGTGCCGATGTTGTAAATTAAAAATGTTAAATAAGCATGAGGGTAAAAATGAAAGCGATTTTTATTCAGATCGATTAATTCATTTTCAACCAAAAGCAATGGAACAAGGCCAATAAAAACCAATGGAGTTATACTTCCTGTGAATGGAAAACATAGCACGAGTAAAAGACCGCTTAATGATGATAGAAGGTAACGTTTAAAAATATTCATTTTGAATTTTACGAAAGCGAAAGATAATTTAATTTTTTATTGCTTGTTACATGCAAGGTCTAAAAAACGCGATGGGAAAACTTTATTTTCAATTTACTTTAAAACGAAAAAGGCCATTCCTGAAGGAACAGCCTTTTAAATAATTTAAAGATTCTTATGCGTTTGTCTCTTCGATTGGAAGAATTGAAACGAAAGAACGGTTGTCTTTTTTCTTGCGGAATTCAACGATACCGTCAGTCATAGCAAATAAAGTATGGTCTTTACCAATACCAACATTAGCTCCTGGATGGTGTTGCGTACCTCTTTGACGAACAATAATATTTCCTGCGATTGCAGCTTGTCCACCAAAAATTTTAACACCTAAACGCTTGCTATGAGATTCACGGCCGTTTTTCGAACTACCAACTCCTTTTTTGTGTGCCATCGTTCTATATTTTTATTTCCTATTCGGAAGTTAATTATGCTTTAATATCTGTAATTGTGATTGCAGTAAACTGCTGACGGTGACCATTTCTCTTTTTATAACCTTTTCTTCTTTTCTTTTTGAAAACGATTACTTTGTCTCCTTTAACATGGTCAATAACTTCTGCGGTGATCTTTGCACCTTCTATAGCCGGGGCGCCAATACTGATTTTCCCACCGTTGTCAACTAACAAAACGCGATCGAATTCCACTTTCGCTCCTGCTTCTGCTGCCAATCTGTGAACAAAAACCTTCTGGTCTTTTTGCACTTTGAACTGCTGCCCTGCTATTTCTACAATTGCGTACATAATAGCTTTTTTTAATTTGTTTATAAAATTAGGAAGGCAAAGATATTGCTTTTTTCCGAATAGACAAATAAATTAAACGATTATTCGGATACTTTTTTTGAAAAGAATTTACCACCATAATTGGCAAACAAAACGCCTCCTAAAATAATAACCATTGACAAAATTTGATAAACGGAAATTGATTCTTTGAACCAAAGTCCGATGATTACTGCTACAATTGGAATAAAATAGGTAACACTACTTGCAAAAAGTGCTGATGAAATTCGTAAAATCCCATTGAAAAGAAAGGTGGCGAGCGCTGTTCCTGCCAATGCAAGAACGGCAATGTATGAAAATCCTTCGGTTGCGTGTACATTATATTTGAAAACGCCAGGTGTGCCAAGAATAAAAAAACAAACCAATGAAGGAAGAAATATAACAGCAAAAGCCAAAGAGGTAATTTCCGCTGAAGTATATTGTTGCAATTTGTATTTAATTGTATTCAAGCTAATCCCGTATAAAAATGTCGCTAAAACTACTGCAAGTATATGGCTTGAGTCTCCTTCAAATGAAATGGTTTGTCCGGATAATATCAGGCATGTAATTCCAATAGAGCCAATGAAAGCGCCGGAAAGTTGAATGGCAGTAAGTCTGTGTTCGAAAATTAAGAATCCTAGTATTATGGTGAAAATAGGTGTGAAACTGTTCATCATTCCTGCAAAACCGGAAGAAATTCCTGTTTCTGCATAAGTGAAAAGAAATGCCGGAAAAAAATTCCCACAAAACCCAACTACAGCAAACAGTAATAAATCTTTTTTCGCTTTGAGTTTTCGTAAATTTAGAATTGAAAGTGGTAATAATGCACTTGAAGCAATCAACATGCGGAGCGATCCTACTTGTGTTGCAGAAAAGATTGGGGAATGGTCGTCTGCAAACATTCCCTTTTTCATTAGAATAAAAGAACTTCCCCAAATGCAGGCAAGAAGCAACAATAAAATCCAGCTTTTGGTAGTAGTTGACATGCCACAAAAGTAGTTTATTCTAAAAACATTTAATGAGTTGATGT
>CANGLG010000110.1 GCA_947454395.1 Flavobacteriales bacterium | reverse complement strand
TGCTCCGTCTGAGGCAAGGGTTTTAATCACTGGTGGAAATGGGACTGGAAAAGAACTTGTTGCTCGTTCGTTGCATGAACTTTCAGGAAGATCTAAAATGCCATTTATTGAAGTGAATTGTGCTGCGATTCCGTCCGAATTGATTGAAAGCGAATTATTTGGTCATGAAAAAGGGGCTTTCACATCGGCTGTAAAAGATAAAAAAGGAAAGTTTGAACTAGCATCTGGTGGAACCATATTTCTTGATGAAATTGGGGACATGTCCTTGAGTGCACAGGCTAAGGTTCTTCGTGCTTTGCAAGAAAATGTGATTCAACGAGTTGGAGGCGAAAAGGATGTAAAGGTTGATTGTCGTGTTGTTGCAGCTACGAACAAAGATTTGAGAAAAGAAATAGCCGAAGGAAGATTTAGAGAAGATTTATATCATCGTTTGGCTGTAATTTTAATTCATGTACCCTCACTGAATGATAGAAGAGAAGATATTCCATTATTAGCAGATCATTTTCTGTCATTAATCTGTCAAGATCATGGTATTTCAAGAAAAAACATTAGTGAAGATGCTTTGGGAGAACTAAAAAACGTTGATTGGACAGGTAACATTCGAGAACTTAGGAATATTATAGAGCGCTTGGTAATTCTCTGTGGGAACGAAATAAATTCCTCTGATATTCAACTTTACGCTAATCCAAAACACAACGGTTAATTAAAAGATTGTTGTTATTTTCACTAAAAATTTTAAAATGAACGAAAAAATCAAAGCAATTATTCCACATGTAATAGCTATTGCGGTGTTTATTATTTTTTCAGCTGTGTATTTTTCTCCACTTTTTAATGGGAATAATTTGAAGCAAAGTGATATCAAACAGTTTCAAGGAATGTCTAAAGAAATTATTGATTATCGAATTCAAAACGGCAAAGAACCATTATGGACGAACTCCATGTTTAGCGGTATGCCAGCTTATCAGATTTCTGTAATTCATCACAATAATTATTTGATTAAAGTTGATAAATTCTTGAAGTTGGATTTTGCTTTGCCAAGACCAGTCGGCTTGATGTTCCTTGCTATGTTAGGTTTTTACATTTTTGCACTCTGTATTCGTGTCAATCCATGGATAGGAATTTTAGGAGCTGTTGCTTTTGGTTTTTCTACAATTAATATTTTATACATTGGTGCAGGCCACATGACTAAGGTGAACGCAATTGCATATATGGCGCCAGCACTTGGGGGAATGTTACTTGCATTCAGAGGTAAGTGGTTGCTAGGAAGTGTCATATTCGCCTTGTTTTTTGGGCTTAATGTTACTGCGAATCATTTACAAATGACATATTACTTGGTTTTTTTATTATTTGCGGTTGCTATTGGAGAAGGTGTTCGACTATTAATAGCTAAGAAATATATTGAACTAGGTAAAGCTGTTGGTGGACTTGCAATAGGTGGAATTTTAGCCGTTCTGCCGTCAATGAGCAATCTTCAAACAACAATGGAATATAGTAAATATACTACGAGGGGAGCAACAGATTTAACAATCGAACCAAAAGGTCAAGTTAAAAAACAATCCAAAAAAGTAGGTTTAGAAGAAGATTATATTTTGGAATACAATTATGGTAAAAATGAAATCTTATCAATAATTGCTCCGAATGCAAAAGGAGCCAAAGATGACTATTTTGGGAACGATGAAGAATTGATGGCAAATGTTGATCCGCAATACGCACAACAAATTGGTCAGATGGATCGCTATTGGGGCGGACAACGCATGAGTGGTGGAGCAATTTATTTTGGAGTAATAATGTTTGTATTCTTTTTGTTTGGAATGGTTTTCTTGAAAGATGCAATTCGCTGGCCATTTTTAGTTATTACCTTGCTTTGTTTGGCTTTAGCTTCTAAAGATCCTGGAGGTTTAAACCATTTCTTTATTTGTAAATTTCCTTTATATAACAAATTCAGAGATTCAAAAATGATTTTGGTATTGTTGCAGGTCATGATTCCGGCACTTGGTGTCCTATTTTTGGATCGCTTTTTCAAAAATGAAGGTGTTTGGGGTGACAAGAAAAAGTGGTTGATTGCTAGTGGAGTAATCGCGTTTTTGGGAATAATACTATATGCCGTTCCTTCAATCTCAGGTTCTTTTTTAAAGGCAGAAGAAGTTCAACAATTTGCTAAAGCCACTAAAGGTATAACGGATATACAGAATCTATCCTATATCAATGGTTTGAAAGCGGAACTTATAAAAGCAAGAACTAGCATTTACCAGAATGAAATGTTGAGAACTTTAGGATTGATTCTTGTTGGATGTGGATTGATTTTAATTTCCGTCTACACAAAAATCTCCAAATTAATAGTAATCGCCATAGCTTTCGTATTTGTTGCTGCTGATAACATCAGTGTTTCAAAGAGATATTTAAACAACGATGAAACGGATGGCGTTTTGACAAGCTATGAAGAAGCAAGTTTGTCTATACTTCCAAATATGCCACAAATTGGTGATTTGAGTATTTTACAAGAGGAAATTAAATCGATATCTAATTTTACTTCCAAAGTTCAGGAATTCAAATCAAAAATGCGTGAAACAAAAGAATTTGGAGAAATAAGTGATGATGCCGTTTTAAGTCAGTTAGCAGCCTTCAGTGTACTCAGTTTAAATTCTGATTACCGCGTATTATCTTTTGCTAATCCATTTAATGAAACGATGACAAGTTATTATCACAAAAGTATTGGAGGATATCATGGTGCCAAATTGAAACGATATCAGGAAATAATCGATTTCTACATTGGTGATGAAATCAATCAAATGAATCAAGAAATAAGTGCTGCTAAAAACTTGAAATTGCGTGAGTATGCATCCTTAATGCAAATATCGAAAGAACAAGCGCAATCTGTTTTTGATTCGATTCAAATTAATGAAATTAAAATTGATAAAGCTCCTGTGCTAAACATGTTAAATGTCAAGTATATACAAGTAGACAAAACAAAAAAGTCAGTTAAAAACACCAATGCTAATGGTAATGCTTGGTTTGCATCAAAATTGGTCCGTGTTAATTCTGCTAACCAGGAAATGCTGGCATTAGGAAAAAATGACTTAAAACAAACTGTAATTGTTCATTCTGAATTTAAAAATGTGAATGCACCTTCAAGATTAGATTCAGCTGCTTCTATTAGAATGATAAAATATGATGCAAAAGAAATGACTTATCATTCAAAAAATGGAGTTGCTGCACCTGCTGTATTTAGTGAGATATACTATCCAGAAGGTTGGAATTGTTACATTGACGGAAAACAAACAGATGTTTTTAGAGCTAATTACATATTGCGAGCGGCAATGATTCCTGCAGGTTCTCATGATATTGTATGGAAATTTGAACCAAAGTCATTTGAAAGTTCCAGCAGTTGGTCTTTGCTTGGGTCGGTGTTGATACTTTTATTCTTGGTTGGAATTATTGCTTTTGAATTAAAGTCTACTTTTTCAAAAGTTCAACTTTAAAAGGTTTAATTCGTTGTAAATGAAAATAGTATCTGTCATTATTTGTACATATAATTCTGATAAAACGATTAAAGAAACCTTAAAGTCCATTTTTAATCAAAATGGTGTAGATGAACTTTTTAAATTGGAAGTAATTGTAATTGATGATGCTTCAACTGATAATACAATTAACATTCTTTCAGAATTTCCTATTCGTCTCATTCAAAATAAGTTAAATTCCGGTGGTCCAAATAAAGGAAGGAACATCGGTCTTGAAGTTGCTAATGGAGAATATATCTGTATTACTGACCACGACGACATTTGGATGAAAAACAAAATCCAAATTCAATTAGAAGCAACATCTTTAGCACCAATAGTTAGTGGTGGTTTTAAAGTTCAAAATATAAAAAATAATAAAACCACTATTCGCGGTGGACAGATTGAAAAAACAACTGTTTTTGATACAAATAAAACGTTCAAACAATTGTTAAGCAAAGATTATTCTGGTCAAACAGTTTATTTATCTGGGTTATTATTTCATAAAGATTTCAAATGGAATAGATTTGAGGAGAGATTCGGTTTTCTTGATTTTGACTGGGGTGTAAGATTGTTTGAAAACAATCGTTCTGTTGAAGTTCAAGAATTACTTTTCACTAGGATTATAGACGGACAAAATCTATCTTTAAATGAAAATTATAGAATTAAGGATTATGAGGAAGGTTTGAATATATTAAAAACCTATGAGAAGAAATATCCTAAAGAGACAAAAATGGGAATTAATAAAATACACGGTACTTTAGCCCGATATTACTACTTTGTAGGTAATTTAGAAAAAGCAAGAGTGTTTTTCAAACTTGCTGGTTTTAACTTAAAAAACGGTTTATTTTACTTGACAACATTTTTTGGTCATAAAATCGTAAGAAAGTATTTTCATTTTTTTGTTTAATATGAAACAATTTATATTATTTATTCTTCAAGAATATCAATCCTTTAAGCACAAAAGAAAGTTGTTCAAATTAAATGGCGATCAAATTGTAAATCATTTAAAAGAGGAAGTTTTTATCAATAAAAAATGGTATGGGAGCAACTATGGTGGTTTTTTTGTCTATCCCTATGCTATTAAAACAGGAGATTTAATTGTGTCGGTTGGAATTGGTAAAGATATTAGTTTCGACAAAGCGATGTTAAAGTATCATGATGTTGAAATTTTTGCATTTGATCCAACTCCAAAGTCTATAGAATGGCTTAAGAAACAGGAATTACCAAGTAATTTCAAATATGAAAGTGTTGGTTTACATTCAAGTTTAAATGGAGTTGCTAAATTCTATTTCCCAAAGAATGAAAAAGCTGTGTCTGCCAGCACTGTTGTTACCGAATCAATGAATAAGGATCATTTTATTGAGGTCGATATGGTTACTTTTGAGAATCTTGTTTCAAAATTACCATCAAAGGAAATTTCAGTTCTTAAAATAGATATTGAAGGTGCAGAATACGATGTGATCCCAACTTTATTTAAGGATCCGGAGGTATTTATTAAGCAGATTCTTATCGAGTTTCACGATCGAGACATGAGTAATCAAAGTAAACCTTCTATCAACGCTGTTGAAATACTAAAATCATACGGGTATCATATTTTTGGAACAAGTATGTCCTCAGAGGAAGTTTCATTCATTCATACTTCGATTTTAAATGCTACAAAAAAAGCCTAAAGGTATTTTTTAGTGTTATTATTCAAGAATTTAAAAGTTTATTGCTTCTTCCTTCATTAAACTTTCGTTTTCAAATGTTGTGTTATTTTATGAAAAGTTATATTAAAATCAAAGTGTAGTTAACTACATAGAATGAAAGTTCAAAATTTTGTACTTTCGTCTATCGTAAAATGAAAGAATGATACCTATTTATGTCAAGCCAAATGAGTCATATACCAATGTCATCACATACATTCTTAAATTAATAGAAAAGAATAAAGACATTCATTTTCAATTTCTTGAAAAGAAATCTGAGGCCAAAATAGTTTGGGATCACTTAGATGAACAAAGTCAAATTATCACCACTGAATTTTATAATTCAATCCAAGCCAAACAATTTGAATTCAACATCGAAAATGATGTTTCTATTCGTAATGAAAATGGTGATAAAGATATTTTAGCAAGTATATTTTACAAGGTTAATTGTCTCCAAGAATTTGGGTTTAAAGAGGATTTGGATGAATATGGGAGGTATAAATACAGTTCATCTTACCAATATAAATATGGTCTAATTGAGAAAAATCTTGTTCAAAAGGAAATAGATGATTTTATGCTTTTCAATAATATTACAGGAAAAAATAAAAAAAGCAGATTTTTTATTTCTCATGATATTGATACAATTCATGGCTCTTTTCTTCAAGATGGTTTGTGGGCTGTGAAAAACAAAAAAATCGGTGTTGTACTAAAATTGATTTTCAATGAGGTTAGTCGAAAACCACATTGGCAAAACATTGATAAAATTCTTAAAATTAGTAGCGACTATGAAGTTTATACAACTTTTTTCTGGCTTGTAAATCAAGGTGTCGGTTTAAGTAATATAAAAAATGCTGACTATAAAATTGAGGATCAAAAATTACTGTTAGAATTGATAGAGAAATCTGGATCCTATAACGGCATTCATAAATCTTGTACAACTGATACGCTTGATCGTGAAATAGAAAAAAGTAAACTTAATACCGTTTATAACCGATATCATTTTTTAAAGTTTGTACCATCTATTGATTGGGAAAAAATATCATCATCTAAAATAGAATTGGATTGCAGTTTGGGATTTGCTGAACATTATGGATTTCGAAATTCCTATGGAAAAGCATTTCAGCCTTTTGACATAAGCTCAAATAAACCATTTGATTTTGTTGAGGCCCCCTTAAATTTCATGGACACAACTTTTCATCAATATATAAAAATGCCAAGTTCAAAAATCGGTGATATTATTATTGAATTTTATGAAAAAAATAATAAGAACTGCGATTTCTCACTTTTGTGGCATAATACCTATTTTACTGATTACAAGTACAATTCTTATTTAGCAGAATATAAGAAAATACTTGGTTACATTTATGAAAATAAAATTGAAGTACTAAGTCCAAATCAATTAATCGAAGAAAATAAATTACAATGGTAACTTATAGACTAGCAACACCTTCTGATTACGTTAAAATTAATGAATTTCATAATCGAATAGATAAGCCTAATCGAACTATTCAGCAATTCTACTGGGAGTTCAGGGATTGTCCATTTGGACCTGCAATTTATGTGATTGCTGAGGATGGAGATAAAATTGTAGGAACAAATTGCGTTATTCCAATTGATTTAATTGATTCGAAAGGAAAAGTATTTAAGTCAGGTAAAAGTGAGGATACATTAGTTGATCCCGCTTATCGAGGACAAAATATTTTTAATAGTATTTATGAATTTCTTTTTGAGGAATCTAGAAAAAAAGGTGTTTCAGTAATTTGGGGTTTTACATCAGCAACAAAAGCATTTGAAAAGTTAGGATTTGAAATTCCGTTTAGTCATCATCAAGGTCTTGCTGTAAATAAAGTCCTACCTAGTTTCAACTTTTTAAAATCGCTCAATCCTAAAAACAAGTTATCTGATAAAATCAAAATTTTTGGTTTGTGTATTATTTCGATAATAAAATTTAAACTCAAATGGCTTCCAAAGGAATTAGAGTTTGAATTAATTGAAAATTCTACACTTGCAGATATATCAGAAAATCTTATCAAAAAAAATATAGAAGTTACAAAAAAGAGTTTTGCTATTTCTCAAACGCATGAATTCCAAAAATGGAGAATTAATGATAATCCAAATTATTTCAATATCTATTCATTAGCATTTAAAAATTCAAATGGAGAGATTGTTGCGATTTTTGAAGTAAACTATACAAAAGATAAAATAGCGTATATTAACCAATCTACTTTTCATCCAGATTTATCTATAAATACAAAAGCAATATTGACTCGCAATATAACTAATTTCTTATTCAAAAAAGGAAATATTATTGTCAGGAATTGGTTGTTCAATACCAGCGAT
>CANGLG010000109.1 GCA_947454395.1 Flavobacteriales bacterium | reverse complement strand
CCTTGACTACATACTGAAACTACAGGAATCGTATGAATGGCATTTATGAAATAGGTATTTGTTTCCGTAAATGATTGTAAATTAGCACTAAATGCTGCAGCCCGCAAGACTTTCGTTGTACTAATAGTAATAGGAGTAGAATAGAGCGTTGACGTCGTTGTTGGATCGCTTCCATCTAGTGTGTATCTAATTGTTGCAGTTGGATCAGAGCAAGAAATAGAAACAGTAACTGCAGCTGAATAAAATCCAGCAGGGACATTAAAAACAGGTTTTGGTGTATAAAAGTTTTGTGCGCCTGCGTTATTTGCATTTGGAGTTGGAGTTGTAAATAGCTTAAAATCAAGCGCTCCATTGGTAGATCTTCCAACAGAATGATCCGCTTTGGTTAAATGCACAATTTTAAAAGAGTCTACAACAATTCCTGACGGATTACTTAAAATAATCCATTCTCCATCGGTTTGAGTTAATGAAAAATTAGGATGATATTCATTCCCATTAACCGTATTTCTTTTTGAACAAAACACCATTTTAAAACCATTGGCATTTATAGAACCGCTGGGAATCATCCATTTTGTGAGATTCGTTGATTTGTCAGACAGAAACCAACCTGTTAAATTTACAGCTGAGGCTGTTGTATTATAAAGTTCAATCCAATCTTCTCGTTGTCCATAAGAGTCAGTTATTCCTGATACATTCGAACAAGAGTATTCATTAATTACAACTTGAGAATTTGACTTAAAAAAAGACAATAAGATGAGAGAAAACAATAAAAATTGTTTCATTTTAACTAGTTTTAGATTACCAAGTTATAAAAAATAATCAAAACCAAAAAAATTCAAATTTCAAAAGACATTAAAGTTGTATTTTTGATTTAAATATTTAAAATCATGAAAAAGTTATTATTTCTTTCTTTTTTAACTCTTTCTCTTTTTGCTTGTAAAAAAGTAGAAGGTGAAGGTGGAAGTTCTAAAATCAAAGGAATTGTTATTGAACAAAAGTACAATAGCCTTGGTAATGTTATTGCAGAATATCCTGCTCCGGACCAAAATATATATATCATTTACGGTGATAAAAGCACCTTTTACGACAACGATATCAGTACAAGTTATGACGGAAATTTCGAATTTCGTTATTTGCAAAAAGGGAAATACTCGGTTTTTGTATACGAAGATTGTGCAACATGCTTAAGTGGGAAAAAAGAAAAAATTTCCACGGTGGAAATCACAAAAAACAATCAGGAAGTGACTTTGGATACTATTTTCATTAAGAAAATTTAATGGTGAAAAAGATTTTATTATTAGGACTTCTTTGTAACATTCTAAACGGATTTGGTCAACAAAGTTCTTTTCAAATTTGGTCAGAGACTGGAGTCAAAGGAAAAATATCAAAAAAAATAGATTACAGTATAGATATAACCAATCGTTTTGGGCAATACAAACTTGTTACTTTTTTCCCTCAGGTTTCAATTAAATACAAACTTGCTGATTGGATTAAACCCTCAATTGATTATCGTTGGATTGCAAATCGCGAGGATAACGGTAATTATTTAGCAAGTCACAGAATAAATGGGAATTTACAATTTAGTCATTCGCTGAAAAGATTCAATTTTGGACTTAGAGTCCGATATCAGTATTCTTTCAAGGGTGTAACTTCAAACTACGAACCTGAATTCGATAAAGCAATTAGAATAAAGCCTAGTCTAAGTTATGACATTAAAAAGAGTGTATTTTCAACTATCGTAAGTTGTGAATTTTTTTACAATTCAGCTCAAGGATATTGGGCAAATAGGCTGACTCGAATTCGTTCATTCGTTGGTGTTGATATTAATTTAAAAGGACCGAACGATTTGCAACTTGGTTGTTTTTATGATCAAAAAGTAAATTTACCGGGATTAGAAAGTAAATATGTTTTTAGTGCCACTTACGCATACAACATTTCAAACAAGTCGAAAAAGAAAGTTAACGACTAATCTTTATATTCGTTTCTTTCAAGCCTTTCTTTTACAAGTTTAATGTTTTCTTCTTTTTTCTTTTGACGCATTTCAATCGCTGTCTGTGTAAAATATTGATGATTTTCCAAGAACTTAACTTGTATTTCATCCCATTTTTTATCACTGTCTATTTTACCCATTTCGCGTAATTCAATTCTTAAACGGTCTGCAATTTCTTCAAAGTCCTCTCGTCCAAGATAATCAAGATCAGCATCACAAATAATTTCCTGCATTTTGGTAATAGGACGATGAGGTATTTCTGTGACATGAATTAATTCCACAATGGTTTTAATGTGTTGATCCGTATAACCATATTTCGGTAAAAGTTCAGTGGCCATTCGAGCACCAATTTCCTCATTGTGCTCATATCTCTCTATAAAGCCAGCATCATGCAAAATTGCCGCCGTTTTTAGTAAAAATAAACCTTCATCCGTTACACCTTCAAGTAAAGCAATACGCTCAACCGCTTTCACAACGTCTTTAGTGTGATGAATTGAATGATAATAAAGCTTTTCAGAAAGGCCTTTTTCTAAAATTTTAAGTACGTGATGTTCCGTCTTGTAATATTTAATATTGCTATAGTGATGTAGTTTTTTTATTTCTTCAAACCGAGCATTTGGAATTAAACCTTCCCCATTAACCGATAGTTCGGGTTTGATTCTGTTGACCACATACATATCAATCATGGTTTTGGCCTTTGATTGTACTTTACCCCTATATTCATACTCAAAATAGGGTTCAATGTATTTAAAAGTTGAACCTGTTATGGTTACTTTACCTGGTTCACCAAGCATTTCCATCCGTTGCGCAAGGTTTACTGTCGAACCCCAAACATCATAAGCCAGTCGGAGGTTCCCAATAATTCCTGCTGTAACAGGGCCTGTATTGATACCAAGTCTTATTTCCCAATAATCTTCATGATTCGCTATTGCGTCAAATTTCACCTTAGACATATATGCCTGAATCTGAAGAGCAGCCGTACATGCATCAATTGGGTTTGTAGAATTCTCCGTTGGAATACCACCAGCGCACATATATGCATCACCAATAGTTTTTATTTTTTCAAGGTTATTTACTTCTATGACCTCATCAAATTTTCGGAAAAGAACATCTAGTTTATTCACTAGTCTGTTTGCACTCATTTTTTCAGATATCTTGGTAAAACCAACTACATCTGTAAACAGTACAGAAACGACTTTAAAGCTATTTGCCTGAACCTTTCCACTGCGTTTTAATTCAATTACCGCCTCTGCAGGCAAAGTATTACTTAACCATTTTTCCGTTTTATCTTTCTCAATTTGTAACAATGCTTGTTGTTCAACAACTTTATTTTTTTCTTCTTCGATAAGTTTATTTTGTTCTTCGATTTGTGATTTCTGCTGCCTAATTTCACGTGTTCGTTCTGCAATTTTCAGTTCTAATCTTACCTGCTCTCTTCGGGCAAGTTCAATTCTTCTTCTAAAAACAAAAAGAGTCAGTATTGTTAATACAACCGCTACAATTGACCAAAACCACCATGTCGCCCAGTAGGGAGAATTAATTTTTAATTGTAGAATTCGCGGTTGCCTACTCCAACTTCCGTCTCCTATTCTAGCGTAAATTTTCAATGTATATTCGCCAGGAGAAAGTGAATTAAACGGAAGCTCATTCACTGCGCCGATTAATTGTTCACCGGCATCAGAACCTACTAAGATATATTTGTAATTCACCAATTGGGGATTACTTAAATCATTTGTATGGAAATGAATGGTAAAACTGCGGTGTTTATAATCTAGTTCAAGCGATTTAGTGTTGGAAATTACATTTTTAAGAGGAGAATCCTTATCTCCAGGTTTCAGCCATTTCTGGTCAAGTTTAAACTTGTTAATAATAACCTCTAAATCATCAGATGATTTTGATAAATTTCCAGGAAAGAAATAGTTGTAACCGTTTATTCCTCCAAAATACATCTCGCCATTTCGAGTTTTCAAAAAGGCATTTGAATTAAACTCATCGCTAACTAAACCATGAACTTCCTTATATACATTAACCGCTCCGGTTTTGAGATGGTAGGATGCAATTCCTCTGTTGGTACTTAACCATAATCGGTTGTAATTATCTTCAAGTAATCCATAAATTACGTTATTTGGCAATCCTTCCTTCTTACTTACGATTTTAATATCTTCAGTCTGTAAATCAATTTTTACCAATCCACCACCAAATGTACCCAACCAATATTCATTTCCTTCAACATGACACATAGAAGCAACATACTCCTTTACAAATGTTATTAGAACCGAGTTAATGGGGTGAGGAATAATTTTATGTTTTTTTTCAGAAAAATAATTCAATCCTCCACCACTTGTTGCAAACCAAATCTTACCTTTTTTATCTTTAAATGCGAGTCTACATATTCCTATTGTAATTGAATTTCTTGGATCTTTGGGATTGTGTTCAAAAAGTTCAGACTTGTTTTTGTTTAAATCATACAATATAACTCCACCTTTGGTTGCTAAAAAAAACTGACCCTTTTTGTAAGGGATTATACCGTAAATTCGTTCGTGTTTTTGCTCATGTTCCTTTGGTGCGTATCTCAGTTTTTTATAAAAATAAGAATCTGACCCTTTGATCTGAAGTTCATATAAACCATCTAAACATCCTACCAGAACTCTATTCTCAGAAATACTATAAAGGCTCAGCACTACTTCTTTCCCAGTTTCACTTTTAGTTCCTTCGCTTATTGTTCGTTTGTATTGATCAAAGTTTCCTGTCTTTCTATTAAACCGAGAAACTCCAAAATCTGTACCTACAAAAATGAATTTTGAGCGAGGATCCTCAGAAAAACTCCAAACATTTGGCGAGGGCAAACCTTTTTTTAAATTCCCACTTGGTCCAACTCCCAAAAACCCTGTTCGGTTTGGGTCAAAGCCCGATAATCCCCTTTCGCTTCCGATCCAAATTTTATTGTTTTTATCTTTAAATAAACAAGTCAATCCATTAAACAGTAATGAATTTCGCTGGAAAATATCCTCTGTGCTATTAAAAATTGTGCCGTTTTCATTTATCGTAAACAAGCCATTTGATGTGGTTGCAATAAAGTATTTACCTTCAGAATAAATAATATCCTTTACGCTTATCAAACCTTTTTGGTCTAAAGCCTTAAATTTTCCACTTGTTTTTAGAGTACGTAAGTCTAAAGAGTATATGCCTTGATTTGTACATAGTAATACTGTATTATTCTCTAACCTTACCATTTTTAGAATAGAAACTGCGGTTTGGTTTTTTGGCTTAACATTTATTTTAACGAGGCTTTTTGTTTTTTGATTAAACAAAAACAATCCTTTATCTTCGGAATCAATCAACAAATTGTTGTTTTGAAGACATGTAACCAAATGAATTTTTTTTGTAGGAAGGTTTATACCCTTCGTAACGAACTTCATTTTTTTTGTATCGAACTTTACAACTCCATAACCAATGGTAGCCAACCAAAGATTCCCTTCATTATCGTCGCAAATACTCTCTATCTGCAAAAGAATTTGGCTACTCAAATTAAATGTTTGAAATCGCTCTGTATTTGGATTGAATAAAGTAAGACCGCTAGCAGTTCCGAACCAAAGACGATCATCAGAAGTTCTTGCAGAACAAATTATATTGGTACTTTCAATTCCTACTGTTTCATCGGGATTAAAAAATTCAAAAGATTTTCCATCAAATCGATTTAGACCATCTTGAGTTCCAATCCAAAGTGCATTTGTTTTATCTTGAACAATGGTTGTTACATAACTTTGCGACAAACCATTACTTATTGTATAATTATGGAAACGATAATCTCCCTGAGAAAAACAGAGAAAATAATTTACAAAAAGAGAAAATATTAAAAGTCCCCGTAAAAAAAAACTAACGTGTTTCATTCATTGGATTAACTTGTGGAATTGTACTTTCCAAATCACGATCAAACATGTATAACCCACTATTGTCGTTTCCGACGAGTTTTAATTTATCGAGCATAGTTCTAGCCAGAGCTTCCTCTTCTAATTGTTCTGAGACATACCACTGAACAAAATTATGTGTTGTGTAATCTTTTTCCTGTAAGCAAATGTCAACAAGTTCATTGATACTTTCGGTAACACTTATTTCATGTGCTAACAATAATTCAAAAACATTTTTCAAGTTTTCAAATTCAACAGGTGGTTGATCTATAGCGGGAATTATAGCTTTACCCCCACGCTCATTGACGAATTTAACCAGTTTCAACATGTGGAAACGCTCTTCATCTGAATGTGAATACATAAATTTCGCTGTTCCATTCAATCCATTGCCTTCAGCCCATGAAGCCATCGCCAAGTAAAACTGAGATGATGAAGCCTCTTTCACTATCTGATCATTAAGTGCAATTTCAACTCGCTTATTCATAAAATTTATTTTTACAAATTTACAATTCTTCGTGGCATTTTTACTTATATCGAAAACAAAAAAGGGGAATACATCTTCCCCTTCATTTGAAATTTATAAATTATTGATTTAGATCAACGATAAACTCTATTATTAATTGGTTTTTTACTTTTCTGAACATTAAATCCAACATTAATTCCTGTGTAACCACCACCTTTTTGTGAGGAGTAAAAAATATTAACCGGAACGTTTAAAGATCCTGCACGAAATGTTCTTCCAAAGGCAAAAACAAATGAAGTGTTTATGGATTTATTTCCTCTGGTGTCGTAATGTGAATTGTTAAAATCATAACCGTCTTTGTTATTTGATAAATCTTGTGGCGTTGGGGGTGTGAAAATTCCGTTTTGGTTGTATTGAGGATCAGAACTATAAGCTCTTGATGTATATTCATCCCAATCAGATTCGGAATAATAACGATTTTCATCTCCAAACAGATTATCCTTATCAAAAAAGCCATTTGAAGTTGATTTAACTCCAAATCCAGGGCCAAAAGCCAATTCCCATCCACCTTTTCCGAAACGGAATCCATTCATTATTGTAAGAGAAGGGACAAATTGACCTTGTTCGAGTCCAGAAACATTTACTATTCCTTCGATCAGTGCCGAAAAATTCTCTGTTCCAACATATTGGCCTTCTAATTGATAACCAATCATACTGACAAATGGAGCGATTCCAAGTCCCCCTTGAGATTCTGGTCGCGTTGCAAATTCACTCAAAGAGCCAACCAAAGCTGCACCACCAATTCTTGGACCTGAATTGTTAATTTTCCCGACATTATTAGAAGTAATCAGTTCGTTTTTAAATGCAAGTCTGTCCTGAACCACCTTGTCTGATTGTATTCCATGCATTTCTTTTAAAATTATTTCAATCATTCGCTGCATTTCAATTTCTTGGTTGTCAAATTCTCTCACAGCTGATTTAAAAATAGTTTGATTTTTCACATCGACTATTTTAATCGTTACTACTATTTTATTTCCCAATCCGTCCAAGCTTCCGCACATTACGTAATCCACATTTAATTCTTTACCAAGTCCAACGAGACAATTTTGTCCATAGCATTGAGTTCGATAAACTTCTTTTGCTTTTAGAACATCTGCCATATCAAATTCATCAT
>CANGLG010000108.1 GCA_947454395.1 Flavobacteriales bacterium | reverse complement strand
ATTTTAGGTTCTCTTACAATTGCCTCTGCTCTGATGGTAGTTCTAAGTAAACACCCAATTAGAAGTGTGATTTTCCTAGTAATTACATTTTTTTTCATATCATCTCTTTATATTTTGATGAATGCACAATTTCTTGCAATCGTTAATATCATTGTTTATGCCGGAGCAATCATGGTATTGTTCCTTTTTGTCTTGATGCTATTAAACTTAAATAAGCAATCAGAACCTGAAACATCGATGTTAACTAAATTGTCCTCTGTACTTGCTGCAGGTGCCTTATTATCTGTATTAATTGCTGCCTTAAAAGACAGTTTAACCTTAGGTAAAAACTATGTTTCAGGTGACGAAAGTATTGGTATGGTCGAAAAACTTGGGAATATTTTGTTTTCAAAATATGTCGTACCATTTGAAATTTCCTCAATTCTCTTTATTGCAGCAATGGTAGGAGCAGTTCTTCTAGCTAAAAGAGAAAAACAAATAATTGATTAATATGAGTCCTTCTGTAAATAACATTGGTTCGTCACTTGACTTTTTTGTCATTGTTGCTATCGCCTTGTTCGTCATTGGTTCCTACGGAGTTCTGACAAGAAAAAACATGATTGTTTTATTGATGTGTATCGAGTTGATGCTCAATTCAGTGAATTTGCTTTTAGTTACTTTTTCAAAATATTATGGAACAAGTGATGCGCAAATTTTTGTCTTTTTCATTATTGTGGTTGCAGCTGCAGAAGCAACGGTTGGTTTGTCTATTTTAATTATGGCTTACAGAAGCAATAAATCAATAGACATAGAATTATTTAACAAACTAAAAGACTAAGTAAATGGCAGCAGATATTCTTTTACTTACCATAATTACACTTCCGTTGGTTGGTTCTGCAATCATAGGTTTATTTGGAAAAAACTTACCTAAAATTATTGTTGGTACAATTGCAACTTCAATGGTAGCAGGTTCTTTTCTATGTGCGCTTTTGATTTTCATGAATTTACCACAAAGTCAGATAGTACATTTGTTTTCTGTAATTAACTTAGAAGGCTTAAAATTGAGCGCAAATTTTCAAATAGATGCATTATCAATTTGGATGACCTTAATTATTACCGGTATCGGTTCATTGATTCATTTGTTTTCTATTGGTTACATGAGCCATGATGAAGGTTTTTATAAGTTTTTTGCTTATTTAAACTTGTTTATTTTCTCCATGTTACTTTTAGTGCTAGGTAGCAATTATTTTGTTTTGTTCTTTGGTTGGGAAGGTGTTGGAATGTGTTCATACTTATTAATTGGTTTTCATTTCAGTGATTTAGAGAAAGGTACGGCTAACAGTGTCGCTGCAAGAAAAGCATTTATAATGAATCGAATTGGTGATGTTGGTTTACTTTTCGCATTATTCATGCTTTTAGGAACATTTGGAACTTTAGAATATTCTGAAATTGCAAATAAACTAACTGAAATAAAATCTTCTGGGGTTTCTTTACCTTTAGTTGCTATTGTTGGAATCACGCTTTGTTTATTTTTAGCTGCAACTGGAAAAAGTGCTCAAATCCCACTTTTCACTTGGTTGCCTGATGCAATGGCTGGACCAACACCTGTATCTGCTTTGATTCACGCTGCAACTATGGTAACGGCTGGAATATATTTAGTAGTTCGTTCCAATTTCTTGTTTGAATTAGCGCCTTTTACAAAAGACGTTATTTTATACATTGGACTTGCAACTTCTTTAGTTGCTGCCTTTATGGCCATGCGACAAAACGATATCAAAAAGGTACTCGCCTACTCTACTGTATCACAATTAGGATTGATGTTCGTTGCACTAGGGATGGGAGCTTACACCGTTGCTTTGTTTCATGTTACAACTCACGCATTCTTTAAGGCTCTTTTGTTCCTTGGTTCTGGAAGTGTTATACATGCCATGTCAGACGAACAAGACATCCGTAAAATGGGAGGATTAGCGAAAAAAATACCGACAACTCATCTAACTTTTTTAATAGGAACTTTGGCAATTGCAGGTTTTCCATTTTTATCAGGTTTTTATTCCAAAGACGAAATCCTTGCGCATGCTCTAATTCATAACCCTGTTATTTATGGTGTGTTAATGGTTGCTGTAACTTTAACCGCAATTTACATGTTTCGACTTTATTTCCTAGTTTTTCATGGTAAATTTAGAGGTGGACAGGAAACTGAATCCCACATTCATGAAAGTGGCATTTCTATGACTTTACCACTAATTGTTCTTGCCATATTATCTGTTTTCGGTGGAATTTTAAACTTGCCGGGTATTTTCCTTCACAAAGGAGCTCATTGGTTTAACAATTACCTTAATGGAAATACTGTTGGATTAGACAAAGTAAAAGCACATCACCTTGAACCAAATCAGGCTATAATGTTAATGGTAGTTGCAAGTATCATTGCTCTTTCTGTCATGACTTGGGCCTATGTTAATTATGCTAAACGAGGTAATATTGCAAAAGCAGATGAAGACTTGAATGTGTGGGAGCGTTTATCAAACTCTAAACTCTACATTGATGAAATCTACAATTTTCTTTTTGTGAAGCCACTTGAATGGATATCAAATTTTGTTTATCATTATTTCGATGTCATGATATTGAAAAATGGTATACTTAGTTTTGCAAGCCTGATTGAGAAAACCGGAAATTTAAGCCGAAAATGGCAATCAGGATTTTTATCAAGCTACCTTTTCTGGATGGTTCTTGGTATAGTTGGATTAATTAGCTTTTACATTTTAAAAATACAGTTTTGATACTTTTAGTTTTACCTTTTGTTTTTGCATTAGCTGCTTTTTTAATTCCTGAAAAACTTGTCAAGTATTTCGGATTAGTCGCTGCATTAAGTTCATTAGCAGTTGCTCTAGGACATTTAGCATATTTCAACCCTGAGCATCTTGTCTATATATTTAATCCGAACAAAGCTTTTCCTATGGGCTTATCATTTAAAATGGGCTATGATGGGTTAAGTTTAACAATGGTTTTATTGGTAAATTCAATCGTTTCAATTATTCTTCTTGCCAACTACAGAAAAGAACTTGCTGAAAATAAACTTTTTACTTCTTTAGTTTTCTTCATGCAAGCAGGATTGCTAGGTGTTTTTTTAGCTCAGGATGGAATGTTGTTTTATACTTTCTGGGAAATTACATTAATTCCAATTTTCCTTATTCTTTATTGGTTCGGAAAACAAGACAATAATAGTGTTCTTTTAAAATTCTTTATCTATACCCTACTTGGATCACTTGGGATGTTATTATCATTTATTTTTCTTGGAACTTCAGTTCAATCATTTGCATACAACGATTTGATTTCATCAGGTTTATTTATTCCTGCAAAAATTGCTTGTTGGATTTCATGCGGATTCCTCCTAGCATTTGCAATTAAAATTCCACTTTTCCCTTTCCATACTTGGCAACCATCTACATATACTACTGCTCCTATGGCAGGAACCATGTTACTTTCTGCTCTCATGCTGAAAATGGCATTATTCGGAATGATTAAATGGATGATTCCTTTGACGTTCACAGGAATTCAGGATATAAAATGGTTAATTATTACATTAGGTTCTATTGGAATTGTATACGGAGCTGTGATTGCAATTAAGCAAAAAGATATTAAAACTCTATTCGCTTATGCTTCTATTAGCCACGTTGGATTAATTGCAGCTGGTATAATTCTTTTCACCCAGTTAAGTTTAGAAAGTGCAATCATTCAGATTATCAATCACAGCATTGTTGCCGTTGGATTATTCTTTGCAGCTGATATTATTGAAAGCAGAACAGGAAAAAGAAACATTTATGAACTTGGAGGGATTGCTAAATTGGCTCCGCGCTTTGGTTTTTGGTTTGCAGCAATGACATTCGTTTCTGTATCCGTTCCATTTACTGCAGGATTCATTGGTGAATTCTTACTAATTAAAGAATTATTTGTTGCTCATTGGTTTGTTGGAATTATTGCTTCAACTACCTTAGTTTTAGGAGCTGTATATATGCTTAGAGCATATCAATTAAGTATGTTCGGTGCTCCAAAGATGACTCAATTTGAAGACTTAAAATGGAATGAAATACTTGTTTTTGCATTACTTACAGTTTCAGCCATTGTAATTGGTATTTCACCACAGTGTATTATGAATTTTGTTAAACCTAGTATCGAACACATCAATGAGTTGATGGTTGGAGGCTTAAACTTTATTAAATAGAATGGACGCTCTGATTGTTATTTTTATTACCGGACTGATAGGTTTATTTGTCGGAATGATGAAAAAGCCGGTATTATCGCTATCTATTTCAGTGCTAGGGTTAATTTCGGCATTTATTTTAATGCTTTACTACAAGTCTTATGAATCACCTTTTGGAAATTATAACGGTTTAAATTTTACTCCCTCCGGAAATATTTTTGCTCTTTTAGTTATTGGTTTGACTTTATTAATTGTTTTAAGTGGATTTAACTATTTTAAAAAAGACATTGAACATACTGCTGATTATTATGGCTTAATTCTATTTTCTCTTTGTGGAGCACTCATTTTAATTGGTTTTACAAATTTCTTTATGTTCTTTTTAGGACTTGAGATCATGTCAATTCCAGTTTATGTTTTAGTTGGTATACGAAAACAAAATACACTGTCATCTGAAGCATCTATTAAATACTTCTTTACAGGTTCTTTTGCTACAGGAATTCTATTATTTGGTATAGCTTTGGTTTATGGTGCATCAGGAACATTTGATTTAAACGAAATTAGTAATTCAGTAAGTATTTGGAAAGAAGCTCCTGCAATGTTTCATGTTGGTGTTCTATTTATATTAGCAGCTTTCTTATTTAAAGTCGGAGCTGTACCATTTCATTTTTGGAGTCCTGACGTATATCAAGGAAGTACAGACGCTGTGATGTCATACATGGCAACAGTTGTAAAAATTGCCGCTCTTTATTCTTTTGTGACGCTTTTCGGAAGTGTTTTAGGAGCTAGTGGAAATATTTATACTGGTATTTTAGAAATTGTCATAATTGCTTCATTCTTTTTAGGATATGTTTCTGCATTAAAGCAATCAAATTTCAAAAGATTATTAGCTTATTCTGGAATTAGCAATACTGGTTTTGCTTTACTTTCCGTTTTCACTGGTGATTTTGGTTCACTGTGGATATTTTTATTAGGTTATACCGCTTCAACAATTGCTTTAATGACAGTGAGTCAGGCAATTGAAAAAATAGATTCAGAAGACATTAAAAACTGGAAAGGAATTGGATATAAAAATCCTTTTATAGGAGTTGTGGTCTTAATTTCCTTTTTATCTCTTGCAGGTATTCCTCCATTGACTGGATTTTTTGGTAAATTCTTATTACTTAGTGGAAATTATCAAAATCATTTGACTTTAGTTATTCTAGCATTAATAAGTTCTGTGATTGGCGCTTTCCTATATTTGCGTTTTGTTATCAATGTATTTGCCAAGGAAAGTCATGCAGAGAAAATTTGCATCGGACCACTTCACATCACAGTTTTAATAATTAGCACTTTTGTATCAATTTTCGGTTGGACTATAATCCTCTTTTAACAAAATTGTACTATTATTCTACGTAATAAAAATAATCTATTTGATTTTTTTTTTGATTTTGACCAAAAAAAAACACCTCTAAATATTATTACTCCAATGATGCAGCCAATGGTTTAATAATTTTAACAAGGTGTTTAATTATTTCACAAAGAAATAAATTTTAAATGAAAATTATGTAAGTATAAATACCTATTTTTTACTTATCAAAAAGGCAAATCATCAAAATCATCTTTTTTATTATTACCAGAAGAACTGCTTTTTCCAACTTTTCCCAAATTCTTCTTGGCAATAACAATTCTATTATCTAAACAATAGTTATAACTTGGTTCCTCATCATATCCAAGATTTGTGAGATGACCAATAAAACGCTCACCATATTCACTAATTGACTCTGTGTCTTCTTTGGGATTAATTCTAAGGAATCCCATACAATCTTTCTTAAAAAATTTAGATGATTTGTTAACTTTAAAATACACTACAATTTCAGATTTGGAATGACCTAAATCATCTATTATTTTCAAAGAATGAAATGAGTACAAGGAACGACTTTTAGAATTGTCAATTGAAAGAATTTCATTTACTATATCATTGGAATATTTTTGTTGAAACTGGACAAGCAAAGAATCAAGATTAAAACAAATTTCAAAAACATTCAAATTTGCAGGATAGAAATCCGTTATTAAATCATTACATATCAATTCTTTGTATAACTCTAGTCCGATTTGGAAGACATTGTTTTTAACATTTTTAATTTTAAAAACTTTATTCAATTTTCTTTGAAAAACTTCATTTATTATCTTTTCTGTAATACCATTGTAAGAAAATATTGACAACGATATCCAATCATTTTTCTTTCCAAAAACAAGATCTATAATCCTAAAATGGTCCTCTTGTAATTTTTTTGAATTTCCAATTATTTCGTTTTGATAATTTTGCTCAATTCTGTTCCAATCGCTCTCAAGAAGATCATTTTCAATAATGACCGGATTTTTATCGACTTTATAGTTTAAAGGATTATACGACCACCTTACCCATGATAGACCATCGGTATTCTGAAAATAACCTAAGTATTCATCAATAAAATGAAAGTCATAATACTCTCCATCATCTATCAAATTTCCATTTTGATTGAAAATATGGTATCGTTGTCTATCATAGGGCGCTAGATATAAAAATTTATCATTTTCGTTTTGAATAAAATAATTGGCATACATCATAGGCAAACGAATATTGCCGTATTTATCCATGAAATTGACTATTTTCTCTGTAAACACATAAACTGTTTCTCGTAAAAGTGATTGTATCTCTTTCTTCTTCATTTTCTCAATTGGGACACCTATAAGTTCTTCTCCATTGTAATAACTGAAACTCAAAAGATTAGCAAATTGGCGAAGGAATTTAATCTCATCAAACTCTTTATATTTAAAAGTGAAGGGGTCATTTATATCATATTTTATTGATTTGTTTGGCAACATTTTTTCCATTCCAAATTTCTGAAAAAGAGACTGAATGTCCTTGTTAATTCTCAGAATATGGGGAATAGCATCTAGGGAAATTAAATTGTTTTTACCAAGGAGATAAAACAATTTTGCCATAGCCTTTGGATTTTTATTAAATAACTCTTTCTTGAACCATTCATCCATTGAAAACATTCGATTTTTCGATGTAGTCAATGGAAGACTAAATTCATCAAAGATGTCTTTTATTATTTTTTTTGTTTGTTGATTTATAACTTCAAATCGCATCGTATGCGCCCAAGACAAATAATAATTTTGCTGTCGTTTGGGGTGAATTGAAATTCCCTTTATTAGTTCGAGGTAGTGATTATAAAAATCAAAAAAATCTAAATCTTGAAAAAATAATGATTCAAGCCTACTATTAAGTTCCTCTTCAATTTGATTTAGGGGGTCAACATTTAAGTTGATATAGTCAAATGCCTGTTTTTGAAAAAGTTTTGGTAAATCCGATGATGTTTCAAATTTAAGAGTCGTTCCATTTTTAATAAAATGTTCAAAATGTACATACAGTGCCCCT
>CANGLG010000107.1 GCA_947454395.1 Flavobacteriales bacterium | reverse complement strand
TCAATTCCGCAAATGGCCGCAATCTCTTTCAGGTATGCATTTGTTTTTTGGTTGCTCGCAACGGGAAGTAGTTTTCCGGTATTGAGACAAACGGGGTCGTCTTCGTATTTGCTGATGATGTATTCTGCTGGAGGTAATATGGGTATGTTGCAAATGGAATTGGTTTTTTGTCGCTTGGTTAATATCCATTTTTCGCCACTCATGACGTAATTGATGTCTGATTTTCGCAACGCAGCAACATCGGCATATGCCAAGCCTGTGTAACAACTGAAAAGGAAAATGTCTTTGATGCGGTTCAATCGCTCGGTACTGAATTGCTTCTCCATCATCGTGTTGATTTCGGCTTCTGTGAGGTACACGCGGTTGACTTCTTTGACCTTGGCTGTGTAATTGACAAACGGACTTCTGTCCAGCCAACCGTTCTTCAAACATATTCGGATAATCTTATTGAAGTTTTTGAGGTATTTCACCGCAGTATTGTTGTTGCATTTCCGAACGGTGCGCAGGTAGAATTCGTAATCGCAGATAAATGCATAATCGATGTTCTTGATGTCGATGTCTGAAATCTTGTACTGGTACTGCATGAATTCCAAGGTGTGTGAATAAGAAGTTTTGTATCGCTCGAGTGTTGCGGGTGAAAATTCGTCGTGAATGAGTTGTTTCATTCGGTCGTTGTGTTCTCGGAAGATTTCCATGAGCATACGCGGTCGATCTGTTTTACCTTGTACTTTGTTTCGCAAGGTCTCTGCCGTGATGGTCTCATTGTTAATCATGAGTTGTCGGTGTGCTTCGTACACATTCACTCGAATGGTGTCAAGGTACATATTGAATGCTTTGACGTCGTTTGAGTTTCCGATGCGCTTGGAGGCTTTGGCATTCCAATGGGCTGTGGGGCAGTCACGGCCTGTTGAAAATTCTGTTCTTACTCCATCCACTGTGATTCGAACGAAGATGAAAATTTCATTCGGATTTGATCTTTTTCTTTTCCCAAAGAAAAGCAGGTTAAAATTCTTTTGCATTTCAAGCAATTTAAGTGAGTAAAATTAGATCAACCTACTCTGTTAAACAAGATGTTCATTCTCTGAACTGCTTGATGGACGGGCTCTGTAGCGATTTCGGGTGCGTCGCAGTTTTGAGGTGCCGCGACGCACCGAATGACGCTTTTGATATTTGATGTTTTTTGATTCCTTTTGGAATGCTGAAAAAACAAAAAACCCCGTAAAATCAAGCGTTTTACGGGGTTTTGGTTTCTTTTGAAATCTTTTCAGCGGAGAGTGAGGGATTCGAACCCCCGGAACCTCGCGGTTCAACGGTTTTCAAGACCGCCGCAATCGACCACTCTGCCAACTCTCCGCGACAAAAGTAGTAATAGTTTGAATTCTGACAAGTTTTTTTTGAAAAAAAATCACTCAGGTCAATATTTTAAAAAATCAGTGTTTTGATTTTAATTTTTTCAATTCCTCAAAATGAATTACAATTACCTTTGTATCATGGAATTAAAACAAGTGCCGCTAGATTTTATCAATAGTATGAATAAAAATACATTGATGGAACAATTAGGAATTGAATGTGTGGAGTTAGGAAAAGATTATGTTGTTTCACGTATGCCGGTGGATCACAGAACACATCAACCTATGGGTTTACTGCATGGCGGAGCAAGTGCTGCTCTAATCGAAAGCATTGGATCAATGGGTTCTACTTTACTTATAGACCTGAATAAGCAACAACCAGTTGGCATTGAAATAAATTGCAATCACATAGGTGGTATAAGAGCTGGTTATGTAATTGCTACTGGGAAAATTGTACATGCTGGAAAACGAACGCATTTATGGCAAGTAGATATTCACGAAGATGGAACAAATAAACTAATTTGTACAGGGCGTTTAACAGTAATGATAATCGACAAAAAGATTTAAAATGCTCATTTATCGTTTCCCTGGTAAAGAGATCACAAGAAAATCCGGTAATTTTCTACCTTATGATAATTCTGTTGAAACAGGTTTTATCGTAGGAGATTTCGAAGGTGAAAATAAATTCATTTTCAAGGAAGAAAGTAACAATCAATCCTATTTCTTTGGGAAAACGATTCCATTTGTTATTAGCAAAGAAGATTATATCAGACAAGGAAATGCACTTATTTCAACGATAAAAAACTTAGGAATCCAAAAAACTGTATTATCACGAATCAAAGAAATTGATTTTGATGAAAAGAAAGCTATCCATTTGTTTCATTTATTGGCAGAGAACTATCCTGACGCCTTCGTTTATCTTTTTAGTGATTCAATTCTTGGTACATGGATTGGTGCGACGCCGGAAGTATTGCTCCGTAAAATAAATCAAAACGGATTTACTATTTCTCTTGCAGGAACTAAAAAATCAAATGAAAATGACTCTTGGACCGAGAAAGAATTGAAGGAACAAGCATATGTCACCGAATTTATTGAGGAAGAACTTCAATCTTTATGTGTTAACGAAATTGAAAAGTCAAAAACGTATCAATTTCAAGCAGGGCCAGTAAAACACCTACGAACGGATTTCAGTTTCACTTTTAAAAATCAAACCGTTGAAGATTTGATACATGCGCTCCACCCTACTCCTGCGGTCAGTGGATTACCTCAAAGTCTTTCTCTAGAAGTCATTCGTCAGATTGAACCTCACAACAGAGAACTATATAGTGGTTTCATTGGTGAAATCGACGATCAAAATGCTTCTGTATTCGTAAACCTGCGTTGCTGTCAAATTTTTCCAGGAAAACTCTATTTATACTTAGGTGGTGGTTACACAGTTGATTCGAATCCCGAATTGGAATGGGAAGAAACAGAAAATAAAAGCAGAACCATACTTGACCTTATTCAAAAATTGTAATTTTACCACATGCTATCAAGTGATAAAATGATTGTGCAGTTGGTCATTGATCAATGTGAGGCTCACGGGATAAGGAAAATCGTATTTTCTCCGGGCTCAAGAAATGCACCTTTTGCCATTTCTTTCGACGAAAATCCTTTTTTTGAAACGTTTGTAATTCACGATGAAAGAAGTGCAGCATTTTTCGCTTTGGGAATGGCTCAGGAACTGAATGAACCAGTTGCATTGTGTTGTACATCAGGAACGGCTTCATTGAACTTTTATCCCGCGATTGCAGAAGCATTTTATCGTTCAGTCCCACTTCTTGTAATCACAGCAGACAGACCTGAAAGTTGGATAAATCAAGGTGACGGACAAACAATTGTTCAAAAAGACGTTTACAAATCTCATATTCGTTATGCAGTTTCATTAACAGATGGTAATTTGTCGGAAACTGACATTTGGTATGCACAACGTGAAACAGCAACTGCTTTTCATATTCTAACTAGTAATTGGAATGGTCCAGTTCATATTAATGTCGGACTGAATGAACCGCTCTATAATTCGATAGAAAAAAGAGAGAATCTTTGTAGAAAATTTAATGGCGGACAGCTAGCAAATAAACTTTCTGATTCGTTTTTAGCAGAAGCAATAAAATCCCTTGAAAATTCAAAAATCATGGTTCTTTGCGGGCAATTGCCGAAAAATGAACATTTGCAATTTCAACTGGAAACTTTCGCTGAAAACTCAAACGTAGTTACTTTGGTCGAAAACACTTCGAATTTAATCAGTGAATCATTTATTGCATGTATAGACAGAACATTGAATGGGATCACTCAAAACGAAGAACCCTTTTATCCGGATGTACTAATTACAATTGGAGGCGCTGTTGTTTCAAAAAAAATCAAAGCGTTTTTGAGAAAAGCAAAACCAAAAAAACATTGGAAAATTGGATTTGACTTTCCTTTTATGGATACTTATCAATGCTTAACAGATTCTATTGAGATAAAACCGACAGATTTTTTCGAAACAATAAATTCACTCGAATTCAAACGCAATCAAAACAACTATTTCGGAAAATGGAAAAGCATAGATTACATTGCAAAAGATCGAATTTTTGACTGTATAAATGAATTGAAGGAACTTACGGACTTGATTGTGTTTAATGATTTTTTTGAATTTCTTCCTGAAAATTCAATTTTGCACATGGCCAATAGCTCTGTTGTTCGATATTGTCAACTTTTTGACCCAATCAAAAATGTTCGATATGAATCAAATCGAGGCACAAGCGGAATTGATGGTTCGACTAGCACTGCTGTAGGAGCCGCTATTGCAAACCCGAATCAAATGCATTATTTGATTACCGGAGATGTTTCGTTTCTTTACGATAGCAATGCCTTTTGGATAAAAAATTTCCCAAAAAACCTAAAAGTCATTGTCATCAATAATAGTGGTGGCGGTATTTTTAGAATCATTCAAGGTCCTGCAAATTCTAAGCAACGTGGAACTTATTTTGAAGCCGAACAAAAGCAAAGCGCTGCCTCTGTTGCCTCTGCCTTCGGTTTTGAGACATTAACGATAAACAATCGAAACGATTTACTGGAATTACTACCAACCTTTTTAGCAGCCGAAAATGAAATCCAACTGCTAGAAATTTATACCGATTCGCAGCAGAATCCAAAAGACTTAGAATATTTTTTCAACTTTATACGTAAATCATGACTCAATTTTTTGACATCCTAGGAACCTTTCAAGGTTGGACTTATTTATTAATCTTAACGCTTTTAGAAGTAGTTCTTGGTATTGACAACATCATTTTTATTTCAATAGTTACCGACAATCTGCCTGCATTAAAGAAAAGAAAAGCAAGAAATATTGGATTAATGTTAGCCTTGGTAGTGCGTCTTTTTTTACTAGCAATTGTTTCAGTAATTATAGGAATGACAGGCACTTTATTTAGTGCATTTGGGCATGACTTTTCGGGACAGAGTTTGGTTTTATTAGTTGGAGGTTTGTTCCTTATTTACAAAAGTACTGTGGAGATGCACAGCAGTGTCAAAGGCGAAGAGGAAGGTGGGAATCACAAATCAAAAAGCACCATGGCAGGAATCGTAACTCAGATTGTTCTAGTGGACTTAGTTTTTAGCTTTGACTCCGTGATTTCAGCGGTAGGAATGACAAATGGTATTCGCTCAGAAACAGGTCATGACCCAATGATAATTATATATTTATCAGTGATTATTTCAATGGTAATAATGCTTCTTTTCAGTGGTCAAATCAGCAAGTTCATATCAAATAATCCTACAATTAAAATGATCGCCTTGAGTTTTCTTGTTACAATTGGAATGCTGCTTGTTGCCGAAGCATTTGAACAACACATTCCAAAGGGTTACGTCTATTTTGCATTAGTTTACTCTTTAATTGTTGAAATGCTGAATATAAAAATGCGTAAAAACAAGAAAAATGAATAAGCATGAAGCACTTAATTACCTAGGAATTCAGAAACAATCAGATGCATTTGAAGCATTAGAGGAGGAATTATTTTTACTGCGTCAATTTTTAATCTCAAAAGGAAATATACCTCAATTATTAATTGCTCGAAAGAAAAAGTTAAGTCAACTTAAAGAAGTAGCAACCAAGCTTAATTCAAAAAAAGAATCAAGACTAAAATATATATCAATCAATAAATTAGAATCATCAACCTTAATTAATTATTTCAATTCATTTGAAAATAATAAAGCGCTAATTTTCCAACAACTTTCTTCTAAATTGGATTTTGAAATTTTAGAATGCAGCATCGATAATTTGATTTTAAACTTAAAAATGTATAGTTCACTTTGGCCTGAGTTTAATTCAGAAAATAAAGAACAAGTTTTACTTTCAAAGGAACTAGACAGAATGGAAATGTTAGCCATTCTTAAAGAACTTGAATCGAAAGGCATTTGTGAATTTTCGGATTTAAATGAAAAGGAAATACCTGAAACATTGATTTATGAGATTAAAAGATTAAATGCGCTTAAAAAACAATTTATAGAATGACATTAAAGCAACAGGTACATCGGGCACTAATTTCTTTTATCGAAAATAAAATTAAAGAGTTAAACTCAGTATTAAATGAAACTATCGAAGCTACGTCAAGTGATTCAAAAAGTTCAGCAGGAGACAAACATGAAACGGGTGTTGCCATGGCCCAACTCGAGCAAGAAAAATTATCAAAACAACTTAATGAATTATTAAATCAAAAAAATCAGATCAAATTATTAAATCCGGAATTAGTTCATAATAAAATTGGAAATGGTAGTTTAGTTAATACCAATAATGGATTGTATTATTTCTCAATTGGTATAGGAGTTCTGGAAGTAAATGATAACACTATTTTCTCCTTAAATCCTTTAGCCCCACTCGGACAATCAATGCTCGGCAAAAAAGCAGGAGATTCAATTCTTTTTAATAATAGGAAATTTCAAATTCTTACTATTGAATAGATTATTTTAGTTCATTTATTTTCTCTCGAAATATCTTTTTTTTCAGATCAGCATTGGAAAAGATTATGAAATTATTTCAAGGTTCTTCAAATAAAATCTCATATTTCGCCAAACCTTGATTTCTCGAACAAGCGTTGAAATGCCACCATTCCGTTGGGATGTTTCGAAATCCTTCTTTGCGCATCACCTTACGCAACAATTCACGATTTTCAATTTGTATTTTTGTCAATTCCCCTGATTTCAAATAGAACGATTCCATTTCGGGATACGCAATTTTTCGAATATCATCATATCCTGCGCCCATATCCAAAGGGTTTCCGTTCGCATCACAAATAGTCAAATCAATGGCTGCTCCCAAGTTATGTAAACTTCTATTTTTGGGATTGGAGACAAACTTACCTCGTTCAGACGGTGGAATTGTGTCGAGCGCATCCCACATTTTTTGTTGCACACTAACAGGTCGAGCAGCATCGTAAATCAACAGATGATAACCCTGTTTTATTTCCGACAAAAAATCCTGAGAAGCTGATACTCGAAATGCTACATCTTTTTGCAAGTAAGCCTTGTTAATACGCGAATACAACTTCATTTTCATGAAATTATCAGAGGTGGCATATTTAAGCTCAACGCGAATCGAAGGATTTATTTCTTGAATGTCTACTAAGTTATTTAGTTTGATTTCGTATTGATTTGAAACACGTTGAACACTGTCATTATCAATTAATTCATTGTGATTTTTTATACCGTTCTTTTGTGAAGAAGGTTTAACCTCATTGTTCGAATTATTACATGAACAGAAGATTCCAAGAACGAGAACAAACCTATATTTCATTCAATAGTGATTCTAACCCAAAAGCAAATTCATTTCTTTTGTTATTCGGGTTCTCAATCCGTCAGAAACAGGATACAACGGCAAACGCATGTTTTCAGTCATAACTTCTCGAACAGCCAATGCCACTTTCACTCCGCCCGGATTTCCTTCTTCAAAAAACATTTTTGTAATTGGTAAAAGTTCGTAATGTTCTTTTTTCGCAGTTGTTAAATCACCGCTCATCGAAGCATGAACCATTTTAGAAAACTTTTCTGGAAGCGCATTCGCAACAACCGAAATCACCCCGTCTGCACCTGCAGCTATCAACGGCATTGTGATTGCATCATCCCCAGACAAAAGACCAAACTCCGGTTTTTTTAACCGAATGATTTCCATAATTTGCTCCATATTTCCAGATGCTTCTTTCATTGCAACAATATTCGGTATTTCTGCCAAAGCT
>CANGLG010000106.1 GCA_947454395.1 Flavobacteriales bacterium | reverse complement strand
CGATGTTAAATTTCCAAATTCAATGGTAAAAAACGATGAGGAAATCGCAACAGAAGTATTGTCAGCTTTGAAATGGAATTGGTCAGTACCAAATGAAAATGTTCAAGTAAAAGTGGAAGATGGATGGATTACACTTGAAGGAAATGTTGAATGGAATTACCAACGAGAAGCTGCAAGGAATTGTGTTGCAAATCTAATTGGTGTTAAAGGTGTATCTAATAACATCAAAGTGAAATCAAACACAACGGATCAAGTTGAGCAAACAGCAATTGAAAATGCGCTTTCAAGAAGTTGGTTGGTTGATGATAGAAACATCCAGGTAAGAGTTAAAGGTAATAAAGTTACCCTTAGAGGAGCAGTGGAATCATTATATCAAAAAGAGGAAGCTGCAAGGCTTGCATGGAATGCTCCAGGTGTTACTGAGGTTGATAATGAATTAGCTATTATTCAGGAATAACTGCTTTAACAATAAGTTTATCACAAAAAAAAGGGAGCTAATTGCTCCCTTTTTTTTAAAAATTATTGTTTAACAACATGAATAAAACCAGATTTTATTTGGTCGCCGTCAATTGCATTAATTACCATTTTGTAGAAATAAACACCTTCTACTAATTCTTTATTGTTTTCTGTCTCACCCGTAAACTGACTAGAACCTTTTGTTTGTTCATGCACTAAATTACCCCATCGGTTAAAAATGTAAAGGGTATATTCATCACACGTTTTGAAATAATTATTAATATCTAGAGTGTCATTTATTCCATCTCCGTTCGCCGTAATTACATTCGGAAATTCAAAATCATCGAATGAATAAATATTTAAAATACTGGTTGGCACAGATGTAGGACCCGAAACACAGCCGTATTGAGATGTAATATAGGCTGAATAAATACCTATGTCACTCATGTTAAATGGCATAGTAACAACAAAGTTTTGAGAATTGAAGTTGTTTGGTCCAGACCATTGAATTGTTGAGTTTGGTTCTGCGGTGGCACTAAAAGTAATGTCGTCACCTGGACAAACAGGTATTGATGCATTAAGTACAGGTGGTTGTGGTATCGGATAAACTTCGATTATAAAAGTTGTATCATTTACACATCCAAAATCTGAGGTTGCGGCAAGATTTATAGTATAAGACCCTGAAGCAGGAAAAGTATATGAAAAATCATAAAAAGTAGACCAAGTAACCCCATCAACTGACCAAACATATGAAACGTTTTCAATTGGCGTAACACTAGATAAATTATAACTCGTAATTGGCAAACCAACACAAGGTTGAGCTGTGTTAGTGAATCCTAAATCCGGAATACCATGGACAGTGAAATTCTTTGTAAGCGTATCATCACATGTAATTTCATGATGCGTTTCAGAAACAACTAAACTCATTGTATAAGATCCTGCGGAAGATAAATTCGCCATATAATTGTCGCTGTTTGAAACAACTGAATTGTTTAAAATCCAAGAATATGCAGTTGAGTCTGAAACTGTTGAAGTGCTTGAGAAATAAATTGGGTTTGGGAAACATTGTTCAACAAAAGAGAAATCCGCTACAGGTTCTTGATAAACGGCAACTGTAAATGTTGAATCAGACGAACATCCAAAGTCAGAACTTGCCGTTAACGTAAATGTATAGTTTCCATCAGCAGGTACAGGATAGCTTAAATTGGCAGTATTTCCAGATGTTACGCCATTTACTACCCAATGGTAAATTAAATTTTCCGAAGATGAAATCGTTGTACCATTAGATATGACCAAATTTGAAGTGCTACCCACACAAGGATCTGGGATGCCACTCAAAGCAATAATCGGATATGGATGCACAAAGAAAGTATGTGATGTTGTGTCCGAACATGTAACTTCAGAGTGCGCGTCAGAAATTGATAATAGGATTGAATTAATTCCTGGAGTAGAGAATAAAGAAGTGTAATTAGTATCTGAGGAAACAATATTTGAATTATAAGACCATGCGAAAGATACATTATCTAAATAATCAGATGTATTAGTAAACGTTAATGCATTAGAAATACACTGTTCTGCAAAAGTAAAATCTGCAATTGGACTGTTGTAAATAATAATTTGTTGTTCAGATGTATCACGACAAGTACTGGTAGGTGAGGAGGCTATTAATTGAACATTTACTGTGTCTGCATTTGAGAAATTATATGTTTGAGGACTTCCTATAAGTGTGTCGGTTCCATTTATTATCCAAGTGTCAACTAAAGTTCCTGTAGCTAATGTACTTTGCGAAACCAATTGAGCTGTCTGGCCAAGGCAAATATCAGTCAAGTTGAAAGATGAAACGGGTCCTGGATTGACTACAACTTGCTGTGTTACTTGGTCATAACAACCAGCATCAGACATTACAAACATTGTAACAGAGTATGTTCCTGGTGTAGTAAACTCATGATCAAAAGTAGGTGATGTCGAGGTAAATCCATCAGATGAAGACCAGTGGATACTATCAAGAACGGCGTTAACATAGGTTGTGGTATTCACTATACCATTTGAATTACCTACGCAGACTGGATTACTTGTAAATGAGGCATCTACATTGGAAGGAGTTAAAGTAGACTGAAGGTTAGCAACACATCCATTAAAAGAGGTTATTTGACAATTGACTACTTGTCCTTGAGCTGGATTAAAAATGGTAATCGCTGATTGAGTCCCTAGAGTTTGACCGTTAGATGTCCATAAGTAACCATCAAAACCAGATGGAGCCTCAATTGTTGCACTAGGTAATCCTAATACATTTAAACAATATCGCGTATCTAAAGCAAATGGAGCACATCCAGCTTCAACGTATGCATAACCAAAATGCCCACCTTGAGCGCAGTCTCCTGTGGCAAATTCAAGTGTAACATTCTGTCCAACATATGAAGAAACATCTACGCCAACAGTTTTCCAAGGACTGTAATTAATTCCTGTTGAAGGACATGTGAAAAATGCTGGATTTCCAGTACTAGCAACAACTATATATTCAGTACAAGGAATTATATTACCATTTTGGTCTAAAAGCCTCGCTTCGAAACGAGGTTGATCTGCCTCTGTATGAGGCGGATTTTCTAGAACTACAGCATATTTGTAAATAATTAAGCTTGTCTGGGAAGATATGTTATAAACATAGCGTAAACGTTCGCATTCAGCATCAGGATAAGTATGTCCTGCAGAGACATCGTTTCCTAGTCTAACAGAAAACGTACCTCCTCCAGGCGCAACAACTGGCAATTGACCGCATGTGTAAGGATCTGTGCCAGTTCCAGTCATTATTGTATGTCTACCAGGGATTATTCCATTCGTTGCAGGACTTTGGTTAGAGGTGTTGTTTATTGCACAACAAACAGAACTTGTAACTAAACCCGTTTCTCCAGACCAGTTTTGGAAATTGGCAAGTTCAAAATCTGCGTTTTCACATCCTGATTGTGCATTCGATAAAAATGAGTGAAAACCTAAAAAAAAGAATAATAATGTTTTTAGAAAACTATTTTTTTTGTTTCGCATTGAAATAAAATTTGTCAAATTTAAAATAAAAAAGTGTTACGTTAAAATTAATTAATTAACATTCAATTGTAGACGACTTAAATAAGAAAAATTAGGTTGCATTACATTGAAACTTTAAATCATTTCAATTACTCCTGCCGCACCTTGCCCTGTTCCAACACACATTGTAACAATACCATATTTTTGATTCCTTTTTTTTAATTCATTCATGATTTGAACTGAAAGTTTTGCGCCGGTGCAACCTAATGGGTGACCTAATGCAATTGCACCACCGTTCACATTGACAATTTCCGGATTAATTCCTGTTTCACGAATAACCGCCAATGATTGAGAGGCAAAAGCTTCATTTAATTCAAATAAATTGATATCGTTTATTGATAGACCAGCTTGCTTTACTGCTTTAGGGATTGCATCTACTGGACCAATTCCCATAATCCGAGGCTCGACTCCAACAACTGAGTATGATCTTAAGCGTGCAATCGGTTCAAGGTTCAACTCTTTAATCATTTTTTCAGACATCACCAATACAAATGCAGCACCATCAGATGTTTGAGAAGAGTTTCCTGCAGTTACAGAACCGTTGCTTGCAAAAACAGGCTTTAAATTACCTAAAGCCTCAAGTGTGCTTGCTCTTGGACCTTCATCAGTATCAACAATGAAAGATTTTGATTGGCGTTTTTCATTTTCGTCTAGAAAAATATGCTCAACTTCTATTGGGACAATATCGTCTTTAAAACGGCCAGATTGAATAGCTGCAAGGGCTTTACTGTGAGAATTTAAAGCAAATGCATCTTGTTCTTCGCGTGATACACCATATTGATTAGCAACCGCTTCAGCAGTTAATCCCATTCCCCAATAATAAGTTGGATTTTCTTTTCCTACTTTTGGATTTGGTACAATTCTCCAACCACCCATCGCCATAACTGACATTGATTCAGCACCACCGGCAATGATGCAATCAGCCATTCCTGCTTCTATTTTAGCTTGAGCAATCGCGATTGTCTCCAAGCCTGAGGAGCAATATCTATTGACGGTCATACCCGGAACTTTGTCCGTTTTTAAGCCTATTAACGAAATCATACGTCCCATATTCAAACCTTGCTCTGCTTCTGGAGTTGCATTCCCGACAATTACATCATCGATTCTGTTTTTGTCCAAATTTGGAACAGATGCTACCAAGTGTTCAATAACTCTTGCTGCAATGTCATCGGGACGATAAAATCTAAATCCTCCTTTACCTGCTTTTCCTACGGCTGAACGAAATCCTGCTACAATATATGCTGTATTTGACATAGTCTAATTGTTTGTTCTTTAAAATTACGAATTTTTATCGTCAATTAATTTATCTTTTTTTGACATACGTGATGAAACGAAATTTATTAACATTGGCAGAATCGAAATGAAAATAATTCCAAGACAAACTAAATCAATATGTTCTCTAATCCATTTTACTTCACCTAATAAAAATCCCGCAATTGTTAAACTGAAAATCCATAAAAATCCACCAATCAAATCGAAAAGAAAATACTTTTTATAGTCCATTTTCCCAATTCCTGCAGCGAAAGGAGCAAAGGTTCTAACAAATGGTACAAAACGCGCCATTATGATTGCTTTAATTCCATTTTTTTGAAAAAACAACTCTGTCTGATCTAAATATTTTTTATTGACAATTGTTTTTCCTTTTATTTGAAATGAAAATATTCTTAGGCCAATTTTTCTGCCAATCCAATAATTGCAATTGTCGCCAATTACTGCAGCAAGAAACAATAAAACAAGTAAATAAGATAAGTTTAATTCACCAGAAGCTGCAAATAAACCAGCAGTAAATAAAAGTGAATCACCTGGCAGAAAAGGCATTGCAACCAGTCCTGTTTCGATAAAGATCACAAGGAATAAAATTACGTAAATTACTGTCCCATAATTTTCAAAAATCCATTTAAAATCAAGATGAATTATATGGGTAAAAAGTTCTGTGAGTTCCATTTAATCTAATTTTAAAGTGTTATCAATTTGTTCAGCCCATGCAACAATTCCTCCTTCAAGAACGAGTAAGTTTTTTATTTGAAATTCTGTTTCCAATAAATTAACGACGGCTTCTGCTCTTTTTCCGGACCGACACATTATAACACATTCTCGATCTTTAGGAATAATCGATAAATTACTTTGTATTTCGGCCATGGGTATGTGTTTAAAACCGGAATTACAAATTTCGTATTCATAGGTTTCACGAATGTCAAAAATTTCTACTTCTTGATTTTTTAGTCGTGCTTCACAGCTGGAGGGTGAGATATAACGCATAATGTTGACAAATATAAGACTTTGTTATTTCGATTCATTTATTTTCAATCTTCAAGTGGATAAATCATGGCGCCATTTCGAAGTGAATTTTTATTATTTATCCAAGGCATAAATATTCTTTCGCTGTCCTCTTTCAATTTTATATGGTCTCTTTCGGAATGAATCACCTCAATTTTTCGATTATTAAACGCTAAAACAAAGTTAGATTTTTCTTTAATGATTCTTATTTTCATTCCATTAATTGATAGGTTGAAATTTTTATTTTTCAAAGAGTAATAAGTGATTTTTCCAGGATAACATTTTAAATAAGAATCTGTTGTAAATTTTACTTTATCTAATTTTTCAGGATCATCATTGTAAAAACAATAAATCTGTTCGTTCTTTTTCACTAGTAAAGTAAGTTTATTGTTATTCAAAAAACAAATATGATTTTCATTTAAATGTTGCCATCTTTTATCAATTATAAAAACGAGAGAAAGGACAAAAGTGAAAGCTGTAATTTTCCAGATGAATTGATTTGGTTTTAACTTGATTAAAAAGAAAAGAATGAATGAAACAATTGGAACAATAAAAAATGGGATATTGAATCCAAGTGCAACTGCTCCGGGTAAGTGTTCAATCCATTGAAGAAACCCAAGCATAATAGCAATTGAAAGAAATAATAAATAACCAATGATTTTCCCGATGATAGGTAGAAAATGAAATGCAAAAATCGCAATACCTAGCCCAAGCACAGCACCAGATATTAGCATCAAACCTAAATTGGCCACCGCGAAGTAATTTGGAAACTGATGGAAATAATACAATGTTAGGGGAACTGTCATACATTGCGCTGCGAAACCAACGGCTGTTCCTTGCCAAAAGTATTTCAGTATTTTATTTTTAGGTAGATACCAACTTTCAATCGGTCGATACAAAGTGAAAATACCAACCATTGCCAAATAGGAAAGTTGAAAGCCAATATCAAATAAAAACATCGGTTCGAATAAAAGTAGAACAAATGCAGAGAAAAATAGGCTATTGAGATTATTTTGACTTTTCCCATAAAATTCAGCTAAAACCAAAACGGTGAACATGAAAATGGACCGAATGACACTTGGTGAAAAACCTGTCAAAATTGAATATATCCAAAGAAGTAATAGGATTGCAATAATCGCTTTTTTTCTTGAAATAAATTTAGAAAACTGTTTTGCAACAACTAATAATATTTGAAGAATTAAACCAATGTGCAAACCTGAAACAGCAAGTACATGCATGGCACCTGTAGCGGAGAAAGAATTTTTCGTTTCAGCATCCAACATGGATTTATCTCCAAGAATTAGTGCTTTTCCAATAGCTAGATTTTCACCGCTTAAATGCTTTTCCAAAATCTCGTTAAAAGTCTTTTGCAAGGAGTAGAAAAAACTTTGAAAAAAGCCTCTTTCATTTCGATCCAAAAGTTTGAAATTAGTTTCATCAAAAAAACACATATTTCTGATTCCTTTTCCCTTCCAATAAAGTTTGAGATCAAATTCTCCCGGATTCCCTTTATTTTCTATTGGAATTAAATCCGCGTTTAATAAAAGAAGATCGTTTATGTCAAAATCGTCAGATGATTTACTGTAGAATAGAATACGTTCTGATTTTTCTGAATTTAATTTGTCATTTAATACCGAAATCTCCCCAATTCCTTTTGACCAACCTTCAGGTTTTGGCTGAAATTCTAGAATTTTCATTTGAAATGAAACGGGATTTTGAATTAAATTGAGTTGAAAGGAGTTACTCTCAAATAAAAAGTAAGATAGATAACCAAGAAAGAAAAATGAAATCCCAATGCTAATTTGCAATATGAT
>CANGLG010000105.1 GCA_947454395.1 Flavobacteriales bacterium | reverse complement strand
GAATTTTAAACTTTCTTTTTCAAACTCATAAAAGTTATATCCACAAGAAAATATGTTGTTATTTATTGCCAAAATACCCCAAGTAGGGGTTAGATTATAATGTTTTAAATTTTCAGAGAAAGAAAATATCGAGCTCATCAAATTGGCATAAACTGTTTTTATTCCATTTTTATTTATTTCGACATAAATTCCTCTAGCTTGAGGGAGCGGATCTTTTTTTTGCTGTAAACGAGTGAAAAATGTATGAAAATAATTTCTTTTGAATTTTATTTTATAAACGCCTTGTGGTGTGCAAATCCAAATGTTATCCAATGCGTCTTGAAAAAAATAATTGATACGCCCGTTATCCTCTTCAAAAAGGTCTGTTTTATTAAGCAATTTAACGGTTATATTTCCTTTGATATAGTAAAGACCCTCCTTATCCACAATTGCCAGTTGCGCATTATTTCCTGGCATATTATATAAACACGAACTCAATCCAAGATTCAAAGTTCCCTCATACCAATGCTTCGGGCTAAGCTGTTTAATACGAAGAATTTCATTTTTTGAAATGTAATTATAGATCCAACTGTTTTTTTTATCCGATTTAGATGTTTTTGAAATTCCATTTAAAGAAGTTACTTTAAATGTTTCTGGATCAAGAACGTCTGTCTTACCAATTGAAACGGTGGGGCTCCATTGAAGACCATATTGTATTATAATATGATTATCATTGTCTACGAAAAGGTTAGAAACAGTATTTGAAAACAGCCCATTTTTTGTAGTGAAGAGCTTGAAATTATTTCCATCATAGCGGTTCAATCCAAATTTTGTCCCAAACCAAATAAAGCCGTTTTGATCTTGAGCAACACAATAGACCTCTCTTGCGGCAAGACCATCTTCAACAGAAATAAATTCTTTTTCTACCGTAAATTCTGGAAATACTTCGGAGTAATTAAACTGAGCCAAACAAGGAGCCATAAAAAGCAGTGGAAACAAGTATATTATATGATGAATTTTCAATATGTTTCTTTTCATTATATGCTTTGTTTCCTTTAACTCACTGTTGGAAGGTTGCTATTATAACAAAGTTACAATTTTACCTGAACTCGTTGGATTAAACGCTTATGAAGTTTATCGCCAACTAATCGAAAAAGATCCATAAATATGCACCAAATATAAACAGTGAAAGTTTTATCCAATATCAGCCAAAGCTCCAGTCCCTTCTCGATCTGCACTACGAAACGCTCTTTGACATCCGAAAACGCTACCTCTACCGAAAGCGTGTTTAATAAGTTAACGAAAGTGACCTTCCCGGTCACGGCATCAAAACCTGTCGATTTTTCTTTTTATGCGCCTTATTAGCCCTGCAAATACTCCTCATTAGCACTATTACATCTCTCTTTAATCTTGCCCCAAGGTATATTTGTATTCCTTGGAAAAATCTTTGGTACACTCAACTATTTTCAAAATAAGTTTATACGTATCTCGGTAAACCCGGTAAATCATAATACAATGCCATAAAATATAATTTAAATGAAAAATGGAGGTCAAATCCCTCCATTTTTCAAAAATCGACCGCTACGCGATAAATTACTTATAACAATTAAAATTGATAAATTACCTTCGGTGCTGCTGCGCGATGTTAAAAAGCCCGAACAGCGCGAACAAAGCCTGAGGCGTTCTTACTGTCTATGTACTGCATACCACCGTAAAAATATTGAAGCCACACATAGAAGTTGTCGGACTCCGTAGAACTCCAATAGACGTTACCAGCAAAACCGCCAACATTTCCTAATCCAAGGGCATTTCCTTGACCTATGTTTAGATACATTAAATTGAGTTCATATTTTGACGGCAAATACCAGTCTGAATAACCTCCTAAACTTAAATCAAGACACAATTCAGCTGCATTGCAACTTGCGCAATCTCCTTGTGATCTTCTTATTCCGTAGCAATTTCCATCACCATCAAACAAACCGCTACCAGAAGCATAAGTGTCTGTAAAACCTCCATTCCACCATACAATTGATGTACTTTGGTCTGTTGGCGCGCTAATTAACCCATGGCATCCGGAAGCATCTAAGTAAAAGATAATACCTCCTTGGTAAGTCTGCCCTATAGCCAAACCGCATGGGCTATTAGTGCTAACTACATAAGGACTTGCTACCGTTCCAGCACCTGTTATATTTATACCTGAGCCAGCTGTCGTTACTCCTCCTTGGCCAGCTGGACCTTGAGGACCTGTTGAACCAGAACTCACACTGCCATCCGCCATCAGATATTGTGCTGACGTACCAGTAGGCGTTTTAAATCCTGAACCTTGATAATAACCACTGGAATTTACTAATGAAACATCTGTGTTTCCTAATTGTATTTTATTGCTTGCATCTACTATTGCAGCATGGCCAATTGCCGTTGCATTGTTTAAGTTTCCAAAGGCAACATCTGACTGATTTCCTATGGCAGTATTTTGACTTCCTGTCGTATTGGATTGCAATGCCAACCATCCAACAGCATTATTTTGAATACCAACCGTGTTATAAACTAAAGCTCCCCATCCAACTGCTACATTGGTGTGCCCTGAAGCGTTAGAGCCCATAGCGTATGCGCCCACAGCAACATTATTGTTTCCAGTGACTGAATTTGCCATTGCAGAATTTCCTATAGCAGTATTATCGTCACCATTAGATGAAAGGTTGAAAGCATTACCACCAAAAACTACATTTCCAGATCCTGTACCGATATTTCCAACTCTCATATTATTTAGTGTGCCATTTAGCGTCATATTGCCTGCTACTTCAAGTTTTTCTGTTGGAGTAAGTGTTCCGATTCCAACATTTCCGCCATTATTGAAAATATTACTTGAATTGGTAATCCACGATGTTCCATCCCAATAGGGTGTATTTCCTGCTACAGAACCATTAGCTAATAAACCTGTAGCTCCTGTTGCACCTTGCAATGATGTTAGCCATTGTGCTTCCGTTCCGATATATCCATTGGTAACAGCAATTTCATAAGCACTTTGTCCATTTGTTCCATTTGAACCCGCGGGGCCTTGTGGTCCAATTGCTCCATCATTTCCTGCTGTTCCTTGAATTCCTTGAGGACCAGTCAATGAGTTTATAAAATCTGTTTCGGTTCCTACATTTCCTAAACCGAGCCATGTTTGATAGGCACTTATACCATTTGTTCCGTTTGTTCCATCAGTACCGTTTAATCCTGCTGGACCTTGAGGGCCTGTTGCTCCATCAATTCCATCGATTCCATTTGTTCCGTTAGTACCATCTAAACCTGCTGGACCTTGGATTCCTTGTGGCCCCACTGGACCTAGACCATTTCCTGATGTTTTTGCATATAAGGCATACGGAACACTCAATAGTTGGCTACTGCCCATTACTGAATAGTTGGTTCCTCCAGTCACATCAATTGCCGTTTCCATAATAAAAGGACCATTAGCCCAATCAATGTTGGAGAATGTTCCACTTAAAACACTGCCGTTTCCTATTTGAACATTAACCAAACCGTAGGCATTGGTGTATGTTGCAAATGTTTCGGAATAAACCGTTGTTCCGCCAATAGAACCTTGAAAAATCGTCATGCGAATACCAACTGCTTGATTGTTTATTGTTGCATTTCCAGCATCACGAACGACTGCCTGGTACTTGAAGCCCTCGGGCGCTTGGCCTAATGAGCTGAATGAAAGTGTTACTGCCGCAACGAATGATAATAGTAATTTTTTCATAATATATTAATTTAGTGTGATTTTATTAATTTGAAATTCTTCAATTGTCCCTTTTTGTCATTGATGCTTAACGAATAAGATCCTGGAGCTAATTGACCTACATGAATAGGAGTTTGCTCTGCAGAAAGAATGTTTTGCATAACGAGTTTACCCTGTACATCATATAGCGTATAGGTTACATGATCGAACTTACTTGATTTGATGTTTAAAACATCCTGTGTTGGGTTAGGGAAAATAGTTACTTCGTAATTTGGAGCAAAATCCTCCACTCCTACTAAGTTCCAATTGGTTTGATGGAAGCCTTGGGTTAAATCATTTGTTCCGTTTGTTCCAGTGTCAATAACAACTTCACCTACAGTAAAGTCCATACTGCCATTAGAATTGGAGTAGGTTTCACCTTGTGATGAAACCACTTCTTGAGCAGAAAGGGAAATAGTAGTAAATAAAGAGCCAAGTCCGAAAAGTAGTTTTTTCTTCATTCTTGTATAATTTTTTCACAAAGCTACTTCCTTTAATACTTACAAAAAATACTACTTTAGTTGTAGTTTTAGGGATAGAATTTACATGCTTTCTTCTTCTGTGGATCAGCGAGATATTGAACGTGTAAAAGCCAATCCAATAATTGCGGATTTTATTGGAAACCATTGAAAATAGATTTTTAAAACATTTTTTTTGTAAAAATTGGTAATAAGAATATCTAAATCTTATGCTTATTATACAAAACGATAACCTTTTTTTGATTTGTACTTTCTCTTAATAAAGAACTCGCCAGCAATTCTGCTTATCAATACTTTCATGTTCCAGATACTTACTTTGTGATCTCCAAGGTCGAAAAATCTAACTTTTATAAGGATTTGGAGAGGGTGTTGGAATGGAACGAATCCTTCAATATTTGTAAGAAAAGTGTGAGTTTTAGTGTGATAGCGAATAAAAAAAAGTGGAGTGAACCGCTCTCGCTTTTCACTCTCACTCTGTTTTGTGACCCCGGCAGGATTCTAACCTGCAACCCTCAGAGCCGAAATCTGATGCGCTATACAGTTGCGCCACGGAGCCAATTATACCTAACTAAAGGTACATGAATTATTATTGAGGTACGTAAGTACTGATTACTGTATTTGATCCATTAACATCAATAAATTTCAACTCTTTGTTTGCTAATCGATAAATTTTCAATGTATCAGCAGTTGTTTGTCCTGACTCAGTTGAAAGAATACTAGTTTTATCATCACTAAAATCCCAAGTACCATTTGTATCCGAAGAAAAAGTCTGACCAAAAGCAACATAAGAAAAGGAAGACTTGTAAGTTCCATCTTTTGAAATTGTCATTGTGTTAGTCCCTAAAAGTGTTTGAGCTGTTCCGTTTAATGTTTGCTCAGACAATTTCCAGTCACCTGTTAATCTAGCTTTTTTAGATAATAATGTTAATTTCGGTCCTTCTTCATATTTGCTACATGAAGAAACTAAGGTTGATACTCCCAATAAAAAGGCAACACTAAGGATAAATATTTTTTTCATAATCTTATTTTAGTTGCAAATTTACAATAGAAAGTGAAACTGTATATAAATCTAATAAAAAAAAGAAAGTACTTTAATATGTATTGCCTATTTGGGATATTAAAATTAAATAACTAAATTTGCACCCTTATTTATTAATTAAATTGTTTAACATTATGAATTCTTACGAAACTGTTTTCATTCTAACTCCCGTTTTGTCTGACGATCAGGCAAAGGAAGCAGTACAAAAGTTCGAAAGTGAGATTAAAGCCTTTGGAGGTAAAATCAAGCATTCAGAGAACTGGGGTTTGCGCAAGTTAGCTTACCCAATCCAGAAAAAATCAACCGGTTTCTACTTTTTAGTAGAGTTCGAAGCGGAAGGTAAAGTCGTTGCTGATTATGAATTAATGATGAAGCGCGATGAAAGAGTATTACGTTTTCTTACTGTGAAAATGGATATAGACCACGTTTCTTATTCTGTAAAAAGAAGAGCGAAGGCTGGAGCAACTGCGTAATTAAAATTATTAACCCAAAAAATTAAAAGAAATGTCAAACGATATTCGATACCTAACCCCAATTAATATAGATATTAAGAAGGATAAATATTGCCGTTTCAAAAAAAGCGGAATTAAGTTCATCGACTACAAGGATCCTAACTTCTTACTAAAATTAGTAAATGAGCAAGGAAAGATTCTTCCTCGTCGTATCACTGGTACTTCAGCGAAATACCAAAAAAGAGTTAACAAGGCTATCAAACGTGCTCGTCACCTTGCGATTTTGCCTTATGTTGGCGACATGTTGAAATAAGTCGATTGTTGAACTGAAAATATTAAAAATATCATGGAAGTTATTTTAAAGAAAAATGTTGACAAACTAGGTTATACAAACGAAATCGTGAACGTAAAACCAGGTTATGGTCGTAATTTTCTAATCCCTCAAGGATATGCTGTATTAGCTACAGCAAGTGCAAAGAAAGCACACGAAGAAATGATGCGTCAAAAGTCTCACAAAGAAGCTAAAATGTTGGCTGAGGCTCAAGAATTAGCTGCTAAAATTGCAGATGTTTCTGTTTCAATCGCTACTAAAGCAGGTGAAAACGGAAAAATATTTGGTTCTGTTAACACTGTACAGTTGGCAGATGCGCTTCGTAAATTAGGTTACGATATTGATCGTAAATCTTTAAAAATTAAAGATGAACCCATCAAAGAAGTTGGTTCTTACGAAGCTGAAGCTAACTTGTACAAAGGAGTTAAGCAAGCATTCAAATTTGAAGTGATTAGTGAATAAGCTAAACTCAAATAAAAAACTGAAATCCTCTCAAGAAATTGAGGGGATTTTTTTTAATCAATAACATCGTTATTAACTGATTCCTGTTTGGGTTTTATAAACTGAAGCAAGATAATTAAAGAAGCAAAAACAATTGTTGATATTGAAGAAAAATCGTGAAGCATATACAATGTGATAATATCACCATACTTCTCTTCCAAACTAAATTCCAACCAAAAAAACATAGCACTGAATATTAAAAGAAAAGCAAAAATTACCGTTAGGATTCTAATATTCTTCGATTTCATTTAAATCTTGAAACCAAGTAATTTTTAACATAGTCATCTACTCCTTCTTCGAGCGTGTAAAATGGTTTAGAATAACCGATATTTATAAGTTTGGACATATTGGCTTCCGTGAAATATTGGTATTTGTCACGAATATCAATTGGCGTATCAACAAAGTCAATTTTAGGTTCCAAGTTTAAGGCTTTAAATGTCAAAGTTGCCAAATCTAAAAAGGCCCTAGCCTTTCCGGATCCTAAATTATATATGGCTGATTTCGGTTTTTCATTCATCAAATAAAGACAAACACTTGCTACATCTTTTACATAAACAAAATCACGCAACTGACCACCATCTGAATAATTTGGATTGTGCGAACGGAAAAGATTCATTTTTCCATTTTCTTTGATCTGATTGAAGGTATGAAATATTACACTTGCCATTCGACCTTTGTGATATTCGTTCGGACCATACACATTAAAAAATTTCAATCCCGCCCAAAATGGAGGAGTTTTTGTTTGTGTCAAAACCCATTTATCGAAATCATTTTTAGATTCTCCATATGGATTAAGGGGAATTAATTGTGAAATTATTTCATGATTATCATCGTAACCATATTCTCCCCCACCATAAGTAGCAGCACTACTCGCATACACTAAAGGAATCACTTTTTCAGAACAAGTCAACCAAATGTCTTTTGAATAGTTCAGATTGAGTTTATTGAAAAGTTCAACACTCATCTCAGTTGTATCTGTTCGAGCACCAAGATGAAATACTATGTCTATTTTCTCATTTGTTTCTTGCAACCAATTTGGAAAATCCTCACGATCAACTTTTTGAATAAATTTCTTATCGATTAAATTAGGGAGTTTATCCACTCTGGAAAAATCATCCACCAAGATTAAGTCGTTGTGACCTTGTTCATT
>CANGLG010000104.1 GCA_947454395.1 Flavobacteriales bacterium | reverse complement strand
TTTTTTTCAAAACAACAATGTACTTCACGATCCGAGAGTTCCCGATGAAACATTTTATTCAAATGTTTTTCGATTGGAACCAGCTCATTTCATGATTATTGATGCTGAATTAAATATAAAAAAACAAAAATATTGGGACTTAAACCTTGATTTTGAAAATCAAAACATTACAATTAACGAAGCCGCAGAAAAATTCTATTATCTTATGGAACAATCTGTAAAATTAAGATTGCGATCAGATGTACCGGTAGGTTCAAGTCTATCTGGTGGTCTTGATAGCTCAACAATTGTATGCTTAATTGATAAATTAAACAAAGAAAATACAATAAGTCAAAAAACATTTTCTGCCAGATTCAATAATTTCGAACGCGATGAAGGTAAATTTATGAAATTGGTGATTGATTCAACCAATGTAGAACCTCATTTCACGTTTCCTGATGATAATAAATTTATCGACGAATTTAAAAAAGTATGTTGGCATCAGGAAGAACCATTTAGTGGCCCTAGCGTTTTCGCTCAATGGGAAGTCATGAAACTTGCAAAAGAACAAAATGTTACAGTACTTTTAGATGGACAAGGAGCCGATGAATCACTTGCTGGATATCATTATTATTTCCATACATATATAAATGAATTAAAGCGTGCAAATTCACCTTTATATGAAAAAGAGCTAAATGCTTACAGATCTCGTCATAATCCTAATTTTGGAATTGAACATAGAGAAATTGTAAAATCAACGAGTTTCGAAAGTAGATTAAAAGAACTTTGTAGAACACTTTATCGTAGCATTAAACCTTTGAAACAAAGTCAACCCTTATATTCTAATGACTTTCTAAATTTAGATTTTAAAAATCAATTTGCGAGTAAAGAGAATTTACCAGAACATGAAGGAGGATTAAAAGAGCAGTTATACGTGAATAATTGTGTCATTGGACTAAACAATTTACTTCGTTTTGCTGACCGAAATTCAATGGCATTTTCCAGAGAAATGCGATTGCCTTTTTTAAGTCATCAGCTGGTTGAGTTTTTATTTTCATTGCCTAACGAATACAAAATACATGATGGTTGGAGCAAATATGTAATGAGATTAGCATTTGAAAAAATTCTTCCTAAAGATATCTCTTGGCGTGTAGATAAAATTGGATACGAACCACCGCAAAGCCGTTGGATGCAAAACAACATTGTAAAAGAAGCAACTTTGGAATCTTTGAAAAATCTAGAAAAGCAAGGTTTTTTAAATAAAAAAAGAAAAACCACAGGCACTTCAGATGAATGGAATGCGTTGGTTGTAGCAAACACTTTGGCTTAAAGTCATGATAAAAATACTCCATATTATTCCAAACTTAAAAAAAGGTGGTGCTGAAAGATTGGTAATTGACATTTGTTCCTCTTTAAGTATTAAGAATAATGTTGAAGTAAGATTAGTCTATTTAAATAATGAAGTTGAATATGACTTAAGTGAATTAAATTTTAAAGCAGAATTCATTCCTTCTAAAATTGAATTATCAGTTAAAAAAAGAAATTTTTACGAAATTGAATTGTTAAGAAAATACATTCAAACCTTTAAGCCAAACATTATTCACACTCATCTTTTTGAAGCAGAATTGATTTCAAGATCCATACATTATCCTCACGCCAAGTGGTTCAGTCATTGTCATGACAATATGATTCAATTTTTACCCTTAACATTAAAAACTCTATTAAGCAAATCAAGCTTCACAAATTTTTTTGAAAAAAAGTACTTATTTAAAAAGTATAAAGAAAATGGAGGTACTCATTTCATTGCTATTTCAAAACACACAGAATCTTTTTTCAGAAAAAGTCAATTCATTTTTCCAATTACATTACTAAACAACGGAATAAATCTAAATCGTTTTAAAAGAAGTGCGGAATTTCACAAAGAAACTAATTCAAAAATAAAAATTGTAAATATTGGTTCTTTTTTTCCAAAGAAAAATCAATCTTTATTACTTGATATTATTGTGATGTTAAATTTAAAAGGGTTCCAAACTGAAACCTATTTCCTAGGAGATGGTCCAACAAAAAAAACAGTTGAAAAAAAAGCAAACGAATTAGGTATTTCAAACCAATGTCACTTCTTAGGTAACGTTGATAATGTAGAAGAATATTTATGGCAGGCAGACTTTTATGTTCACACTGCTTTATATGAACCTTTTGGACTAGTGCTTTTAGAAGCTATGGCAGCAGAATGCACTGTTATTTGTTTAAATGGCGGAGGAAATAGCGATATTATTACAAATAAATTTAACGGATTTATTTTTCAAGAACAGGATAGTGAACTTTTTGCAAATGCATTAATTCATCTAAAACAAAACATTGAAATTAAAAATCAAATAAGTGAAAATGCTCTAACCTTTATTAAGCAATATGATATTAATTTATACACAGAAAAGCTTCTAGATATTTATCTTCAAAAGAATAATAATGGCTGATACTACTAGAAAAAATCTGATTTTATTTACTTCTTCGTTTCCATGTGGATCTGACGAAGTTTTTCTAGAAAATGAATTTCCTTTTTTAGAAAATAATTTCAACAAAATAATTATTATTACTTCATCTAAATTACCTGTAAAAAACAACTATAAATCAGATAAAATAGAAGTTATAAAACTTTATAAAAAAGTTCCTTTTTTAAAAAAAATCTTCTTTCTCGTTCAAACTTTGTTTTCCCGAATTTACAGAGATGAATTAAATGCAATAAAAAATGAATTTCAATTAAAACCTAATATCGACATTTATAAAACGCTTCTTTCTGCATCAATTCTTAAAAAGTACATTGCAAATAAAATGGAGAAATTGATTACGGAAAGAGGATTAAAATCTTCTGAAACAGTGTTGTACTCCTATTGGTTTGATGAATTTGCATTTGCTGAGGCCTCTCTAAAAAACAAATATCCAGAATTAATGTGTATTTGTAGAGCTCATGGTTGGGACGTTTATTTTGAAAGGCACTCAAACAACTATCTTCCTTTAAGGAAATACACTTTAAAATCTTTAGATCATTGCTACATTGTTTCAAACTTCGGAGTTGAATACCTAAATTTTAAAATTAAAGGAATCAGTTCAAAGGTAAGTTGTTCAAAATTAGGAACTCCAATAATAGAAGATAATGTAAAGCTAAAAAACGACTTTTTTCACCTTGTAAGTTGCTCAAGTATAATTCGCTTAAAACGTGTCGATAGAATTATTCAATCCTTATCATTGATTAAAGATATCAATATTCATTGGACTCATTTTGGTACTGGTGATTTAGAAAACAGTATTATAACTTTAGCAAACAAAAATTTAAATGATAAAACGAATATCACTTATGAATTCAAAGGAAGTCAAAGTAATAAGGAAATCATTGAATTTTACCAAAAGAATCAAGTTGACTTATTTATAAACTGCAGCGAAACTGAAGGAATTCCAGTTTCAATAATGGAAGCTTTAAGTTGTGGGATTCCATGTATTGCTCCGAACGTAGGAGGGATTTCGGAAATAGTCAATGAAAATGTAGGTGAATTGTTGAGTTCTACTCCAAACGATCTAGAAATTTGTAGAGCAATTGAAAAATTCGCAACGCTAAATCATGAACAAAAAGAAATTTTTCGTAAAAATTCAAAATTGTTTCACAAGGATAATTACAATGCAGATTCTAATTTTAATGCCTTTGTAAATCAAATTTCTAGTAAAAAATTAATTCCTAAATTTCAAGAATGTACAAGATGTCTATACAATAATCATACGTATCCATCGATATCTTTTGATTCAATGGGTGTGTGCAACATCTGCCACATCTATGAGGAATTGAAACATAAAACAGTCTTTAAAGGCGCCGCTGGGGCTCAAAAGATTTCAAAACTTTTGAATGATATAAAAAAAGATGGGAATAACAAAAAATACGATTGTATAATTGGCGTAAGTGGTGGTGTGGATAGTTCATATGTTGCTTATCTTTCTAAAGAATGGGGATTGAAACCCTTTGTGATTCATGTTGACAACGGTTGGAATAGTGATACTTCTGTTAAGAACATTGATCGACTTTTGAAAAGGTTGGATTTAGAGTTACATACACATGTTATAAACTGGCAAGAAATGAAAGATCTTCAAAGGTCTTTTGTTAAAGCATCTGTAGTTGATATTGATCTACCATTTGACAATGCATTTATGGCCATTCTTTATCGATATGCGAATAAACTAGGAATAAAATACATTTTATCCGGACATAATACAGAAACCGAAGGTTGGATGCCTGATAATTTTACGCATTACAAACTTGATGTAATGAACATTAAAAACATACACCAAAGATTTGGCAAAGCTAAAATATCAAATTTCCCTTTAATGGGTCCTTTAAAGTCATGGTATTACAAAAAGTGGAAAAAAATTGAAATGGTCTCCCCTATTGACTATATCGACTATAACAAAAATAAGGTTAAACAATTCTTGATAAATGATTTTGAATGGGTTGACTATGGCGGAAAACACTATGAGAATTTATTTACACGATTCTACCAAAGCTATATTTTGTATCATAAATTTGGAATTGACAAGCGTATATCTCATTTATCAACATTAATTAATTCAGGGCAAATAAGCAAAGAAAATGCTCAAGAAGAATTAAAAAAATTACCTTATTTAAAGGATTCAATTCAAAATGAAAAAGCTTTCTTCATCAAAAAATTAGGCTTTTCCGAACAAGAATTTGATAAATATATAGATGAACCAGCTGTTCAGCATATATACTATAAATCTTACTTAAATCTATTTAGAAAAATAAAATCTGTAAGAGACTTTATTTTAATAAGATAGGTCTTTATGAAAAAGGTAGTTATTCTTTCTTATTTTTTTCCTCCATGCAATTTAACTGCGTCAGGAAGAATAGCTGGGTGGGAAAAACACTTACCTAATTTCGGGTACTACCCTATTATTATTACACGGAATTGGGACGGAAACGAACTAACAGAAGAGGACAGATTAAAAAGTTCAGGGTCAGAAATTAGAATTGAAAAAAAAGAAAACTCAGAGGTTCACTATGTGCCATATAAATCATCACTGCGTGACTTTTTTTTCATCAACTCAAAAAACAATTATACATTTAAATTAATAAGTAAGTTTCTTACAATGTTTAATTTAATTTTTCAGCATTTTTTTGTTCGGTTAATCCCATATAACAATTTATATTTTCATGCAAAAAAATATTTGAGAAATAATAATGATATAAAAACAATAATCATTTCGGGAAATCCTTTCGAACAATTCTATTTTGGATATTTATTAAAAAAGGAATTTCCTGAAATAAACTGGATTGCAGACTACAGAGATGACTGGACAACATCGGAAGTGACCAATGTCAAGTTTCGGAAATTCCAGCAATTCTTTGAAAAAAGATGGGTTGGAACAGCCAGCTGTTTTACGACTATTTCTCCGTATTATCAAACAAAAATTGCAGAATTAGTAAATATTCAGGGTCATACGATTTATAATGGCTTTGATAAATTAATTGAAAATACACACAAAACTTCTATCGATTCTTTCGTTATAACCTATAATGGAACCTTGTATGAAACACAAAACATTGAAATTTTCTTGGATGGATTGAAGCTTTTCATTGATTCAAATCCAGATAAAAAAATTAGATTTAACTTGCCAGGAATTTTATTCGATCAAAAACAAGCGAATCGAGTTCTATCATTCATGAGAGGATATGAATCACATTTGGTTATGACTGATCGCATCTCAAAAGAGGAAGTAATAGAAATTCAAAAAAACTCAGACTTGCTCCTAATGGTTTCGCATACTAATATAAAAGGAGTAACTTCCAGTAAGATTTTTGAATACATTAGCCTTCAAAAACAATTTATCGTTTGTCCAAATGACCATGATATTCTAGAAGAAATTGCTATTCAATCCGGATTGGGAGTTGTGTTGGATTCACACCAACAGGTTCTGGAATATATGAATAAAGTAATCCAAGGCTATTCTAAACAACCTGATTTGGAAAAATTGAATAAATTTTGGGTGAAGAGCCAAGTTGCAAGGTTGGGTGAGGTAATGATTAATAATTAATGATATAATAAGAAATTAATGATAAATGTTACAAAGTCATATTTGCCACCATTAGATGAATATACTCAACTAATTGAGACTATTTGGAGAAATTCCCAATTAACGAATCGAGGTCCATTAGTTAAGCGTTTGGAAGGTGAAATTTGTAAAAAGTTGAACTTAAACAATTTATTATTCGTTTCTAATGGAACCATTGCTATTCAATTAGCAATTAAGGCTTTAAATATAAAAGATGAGGTAATTACTACCCCATTTTCCTACGTTGCTACAACTAATTCGTTGTTATGGGAAGGATGCACTCCCGTGTTTTGCGATATTACCACAGACACTCTTTGTATTGATCCTGATAAAATTGAAAATTTAATTACTCCAAATACAACTGCCATTTTAGCCACACACGTGTTCGGTATTCCATGTGATGTTGAAGCTATTGAACAAATCGCCACAAAGTACAATCTAAAAGTTATCTATGATGCAGCCCATGCATTTGGCGTAGAATATAAAAACAAAAACATATTTGATTATGGAGATGTTAGCACTTGTAGTTTCCATGCCACCAAATTATTTCACACCATAGAAGGTGGTTCTGTAACGGCTAGAGACCCAAAAGTCTTAAGATTAATAACTTTATATCATTCGTTTGGGCATATTGGCGATGATTATTACACACAAGGAATTAATGGGAAAAATTGTGAATTTCATGCAGCCATGGGACTTTGTAACTTACCAAAACTTGATGAATTAATTTATGAAAGAAAAAACCATTCAGAACATTATACATCTCTTCTATCAGGTACAATCATTTCACGTCCTTCAATTCCTGAAAACACATTATATAACTACGCTTATTACCCGGTAGTATTTAAAGACGAAACGAAATTAATAAAAGCAAAAAACTTATTGTTTAATAATGGTATAAATACTCGTCGTTATTTTTATCCTTCTTTAAATAATTTACCTTTTTTAACAGAATATTATTCATGCCCAGTTTCAGAGGATATTTCAAAAAGAGTTTTATGCCTTCCATTATACCATGATTTAGAAAAAGAAAACATTGAAAAAATTTGTATCATTATAAATAGTATATAGACAATGAAAGTAGGTATAATGCAGCCATATCTTTTTCCTTTCATTGGTTATTTTCAATTGATAAATGCAGTTGATGAATTTATTATTTACGATAATATTCAATTCACTAAAAAAGGTTGGATTAATAGAAACAGAATTTTAGTGAATGGAACTGATGAATATATTACCATACCTCTAAAAAAAGATTCGGATTTCTTAGACATTAAAGATCGTTATTTATCTCAAGAATGGCCAAATGAACGAAAAAAAATATTAAATAGAATAACGGAATCCTACAGAAAAGCTTCACATTTTAATATTATTTACCCCATAATTGAACGAATTATGATGTATGAAGATAAAAATTTGTTTGCCTTTATTTTTAATTCATTAAAAGAGGTTAATCAATACCTCGACATTAAAACTCCCTTGATTGTTTCTTCATTTATTTCTATTAATCATGATTTAAAAGGTGAGAATAAAGTCATCGAACTTTGCAAAGCTAGAAAAGCAAAAACATATATTAATCCTATTGGAGGAGTTGAATTATACAACAAAGAAACCTTT
>CANGLG010000103.1 GCA_947454395.1 Flavobacteriales bacterium | reverse complement strand
CACTTCTATAAGTTTATCTACCGTAAATGCAAACTTGGTATCTGTGCGATTCATCAGTTTCACACGGTCCATTTCTTCCAATGTTATTGGTTGAAAGCTGTTTAAAATGTTAAATAGTTGTTGCATTAAGATTAACCCAAAGTTAATTTTTTTCAGGGAAGTATCAAGTTTGATGACAAATTAATCGATTTCTTTTGAAATGTTATTAATTGAGAATGTAAAATGTAGAATGAACAATTTTGAAGTTTGTTAATTTAATTCTCTCAAATTTACACGAACAGCCTGTCTAATATCTAGATTTGTTGCATTTTTAAGTTTCAATAGAATTTTTTTTGCTTTAGTTTTGTGTCCTTTTTCCCATTCGTAGACGGCAAGAAAATAAAGGCTTTGTTCATTGAAATTGCTTTGGGTTTTTAAGTTGGATTTAAAATAATAAATAGCTTTTTCAGGTTGTAAGGCTTTCCTATAAACAATACCACCGTAATACAAAACAGTATCGTTTTCAGCTGAGGTTTTATGAATCTTTTTCCAAACTCGAATTGCTTTTTGAGAGGATTCATTTTCAAGTGCAAACATTAGTTCGCCCCAATTGATTTTTGTTTCTACTGACATATAAATTGGGATACCAGGATCTCTAAATAGATTTTTGCTTACAACTTTTTGTTCAGTGATTTTCGTTCTATTCCGGAAGTTTAAGTAAAAAAACATGGTTATTCCTATGAACATGAAGAAAACAGCAGCATATTTTAAAATTGAAAATGATTTTTTTCCACTAGGAATCCTTTCTTTTATAAATGATTCTGTCTCGTTTAGGTATTGTTTAATTCTTATTGTGTCTCCGTTAAAAGAATCATAAAGCGCAATAAATCCTTTTATTTCTTCTGGTTGAGTTGCATCAGAGCGTAATTTTCCCACTTCAATTTTTAATTGATTAGGATATTCAAGTAATAATTTTAATTCGTTTAGAACCATAAAAAATGTATCAATAGGCTCATTTGATGCCACAATTTAATTATTCGTTTTCTTGTTAAGCTCAATTTATTCCGAACTGTTTTTTCTGAAATTTGAATTCTATCACCTATTTCATGATTATTAAAACCAAGGAGGTGCAATTGCATTAAGTTTCGTTCATCTTCCGTTAATTCATTCATGCATTGCTCCAGATGTTTGACAATATCTGAAGCTTCACGCAAGTCATTCACATCCTTGGATTCTGCTTCTTTTAAAATACGAAATCTGCCTGCTGTAATTTTTAAATAATCCAAACATTTATTTCGGACAATGGCTAAAAGTAAAGCCTCCACATTTTTAATTTCAGGCCAACGTTGCTTCCGTTCATCAGGATTCAATTCTATCAATGAGACGAATAACTCACTGACAATGTCCCGAGCCATTTCCGGATTCTTGGTATAGTAAATGGCACGAAAAACCAGTTTTTCAAAAATTACGGCATACAAATCACCAAGCGCGGAATTATTTCCGTTCACATATTCATTCCAGGAATTGATTTGTAGCTCGGTCACTTTTCAAAAGTAGGAATAGAATTTATACTTTGTTATCTAAGCAGAAAAAAGTTGCGAAGGATTTCAAAATCATCCGCAACTTTTGAAAAAACGCAACTACGCTTGGACATAAGTTAACGCTGTATGAAAGTTGAGGTGGAAACTATGCTATTTTTAGAAAGCGAATTTATCGTTTTAAAATCGAAGCAAGAATAAGTTTCTCCAATTGAGGGGAGATTAAGAGGGGTGAATCACAAATTGAAATTTTAACGAAGTTAAATTTAGAACGCTGTTAATCCCCATTCTATTTATTTCAACTTACTTTTAATTTCAGATTTCAATTTTGGTAAACTATTAATTACTATTGACCAAATCATATCATCTGCAATATTATCATAACTATGAATAATTCGATTCCTTGTCCCAATTATATTTCTTGAGTTTTCAATTTTAAAATCAGGGTTTTCCTTTAGAATTCGATTTACGGCTTCACCAATAATTTCAATGTTTCTTTCAACAGCTCTTTTAGTTTTTATGTCTTTTTGATAATCAGAAAAAATCAATGGTTTATTCTCAAAAAATGATTCAATTTCTTCAATTGAATTGATAACATCATAAAGCCATGTCTTGATTTTGTTATCCATAAATAAGTTGCTTTTCACTATCAATCTGCTCTCTCAAAAATGGATTTCGAATTGCTTTTTCTTCAAGTAAATCAACCGGACGATTGAAAATAGATTCCAACTTATCCTTAAGATCAAAGTAGTTATCTGCATAATCTTTTAAGTCAACCTTTTCAAAATCAACAACCAAATCAATATCACTATCGTTATTAAAAGAATCTTTGAGTACAGAACCAAAAACAAAAAGTTTTTTAACCTTATGCTTTGAACATAGTTGTTTAATCTTTTTAATATTTAACTCGATAAGATTCATGATTGTAAAGTTAATTGTTTTTTGGATAGTTAACAATATCATGTGGTTTACGTTTTATAGTTATAATTTTTTCTACTTCGAAAAAAAGTAAGATAATAAATAATTTTAGTTGTTCTTTTTGGCATCGCCCCAAAAATGAACCACCACGAAGTAGCAGCGAAGCTAAAAAGGTCTAGCGCTGGAAAGATTCAACTACCCACAATTTCCTTGTTGCTAAAATTCCCGAAACTCGTTGTCGTTCCTCCGCCTCAGACAAGCGGAAATTGTGACGCAACTTCGTCGTGTGGGTCCCAGTTAAATCTTTCAATGCGCGGGGTTCATGGGAATGGAAAATATTTTCACTTCGTTTTTAAAATTAATGACATTGTCTGAAAAGAAATAGTAGAGTTCCCTCCTCAACTTTCATGCAGCGTTAACAAAAGTCTGAGCGAAGATGCGGTCCATGGAGGCGAAGCCGGAATATCAGGACAAAAGCACGCAGCGATAGGACTTGAGTGTTCCGTAGGAAACGCCTTGTGAAAGTTGAAATGCAGTTTTTTTGCTTACTTTTTTTCTGCTTCGGCAAAAAATGTAAGAGTCAAACCTCAAACTGAATTTATATTTCATAAGTGCGCTATTTCTTTGCACTCAAATCAAACTGGATGTGATTTGAGTGAGATAAAATCGTTTTCGGGACAATTGCAAAAGTTATTCGACTTATTGAAAATCAGACGATGAATATTTCAAAAATCAAAAACCTCATTCACTTGATTGAAAAAGAACGAACGGGAACGCCCAAGGAACTTGCAAAACGCTTGGAACTTTCAGAACGTATGGTTTATAATTATATGGATGTTCTGCGAAAAGATCTGAAAGCACCTGTGATTTACAACCGAATTAAACAAACCTACCAATACAATGAGCAAGGAAAATTGCGTTGGGAATGGAATACAAACACGGATTAAATAAGCGAAAAATCGATATGAAGATTTCAACGTTAATGATTATCATTGATTTAATTCAGGAACGAAATACCGGTACACCAAAGGAGTTGGCTAAGAAAGTGAAAATTTCAGAGCGCATGGTTTACAAATACATGGATGAGTTAAAACATGAGTTTAACGCACCGGTGAAATACGACAAAAGCCATAAAACCTATTATTTCAATGGCTCCGGAAATCTCAAATTGCATTGGCAGCCTAATAAATCTCAAACTGAAATGTGATTGCAGTGTGTTGATTTTATTTTGCAAACAAACAGACATGCTGCTGCTTAGAGCAAGGGCGTCATCATTAAGTAATAATGATATATTATTATAAAGATATAATGAAGAAGGAAATAGAAGAGTGTTTTTACGATTTGTCTGATAATTGCATAAACAAAGTTGAAATCAGTCTTGGAAAAATTATAGACGATTGTTCTCTTATACACAATACATTGGAAGAAAAAATCGGAAGAGATTTCAGGGTTAAAGTGGTAACTGGAAATTATGATCCACATTTAGAACCAAACAAATCAAATCTACTTTTTCCTGCTATAGAAGAATCTGTATCCAAAGCCAAGGGATATATTGGACAATTGAATCAATGTAATTTTACAATAAACGTTACAGTAAAAATTGATTTTGTAGAAGACATTCAGGAATAAATTAAAATAAAAATCTAATATTTTAAATAGAACAAATAACCAAAACCAATAAATGATGAAAAAAATAGCACTTATTATTCTCTTACTTGTAAACTTAAAAGTTTATACGCAGACTGTTAATAATGATCTTACATTTAACCAAATCGGACAAGCTTTTGATTATGGAGTTGAAAAAATACTGATTCAACCCAATGGAAAAATTTTAGTTGCTGGAAATTTTTACTCCTATAATGACGTGCCAAGAAATGGTATTGCAAGATTAAATTCAGATGGTACAATTGATTATTCTTTTAATCCTTCTATAATGGATGTTGATTTGACTCAAACATTAGATATTGCTATTCAAGCTGATGGTAAAATTGTTGCAGTTGGTTACTTTGGGATCTGCCGACTTAATTCAGATGGAACACAGGATGTTGGGTTTAATTCTTCAATTGTTGGAGTTGAAGTTCCAACTGTCGCTGTTCAATCAGATGGGAAAATAGTAATTGGAGGTAATTTTAACAATCACATTGCAAGATTAAATGCTGATGGTTCTTTTGATTTAAGCTTTAATCCAGGTTCGGGATTTCAGACCAATGGCTTGACCCTGACATTAGAAACAATTTCTATTCAAGCTGATGGTAAAATTTTGGTAGGCGGTTACTTTACTTCATTTAATATGACTTCAAGAAATAATATTACTAGATTGAATGCGGACGGTACATTAGATGCAACTTTTAACCCTGGTTCAGGATTTGACTACGGTGTCTTCACAAGTTCCATTCAAATTGATGGCAAAATTATTTTAGGAGGAGAATTTATAAGCTACAATGGCACTTCAAGAAGCGGTATTGCAAGATTAAATCCAGACGGCACAATAGATACATCTTTTGATCCAGGTGGAGGTTTTGTACCATCTCCAGGTTTTCCTAGTGGCCATAGGGTATGTACAAGTTCTATTCAAACTGATGGTAAAATTGTTTTAGGTGGAAGTTTTTCAGGTTATAACGGAAATTTAAGAATCGCGATAGTAAGATTAAATCAGGACGGCACTTTAGATACAACATTTGATCCAAGTTCTAGTTTTAACGGTGATGTCCTTACTACTTCGATTCAAAGTGATGGTAAAATTATAGCAGGAGGATATTTCACGAATTTTAGGGGTTTTCAAAGGGGAAAAATTACCCGTTTAAGAATGGATTGTAATAATTCTAATGCTATTAACAATACTATTAATATTTCTTCATGCGCCCCTTATATTTCCCCAGGAAATGAGAGCTATTCGCAACCAGGCACCTACTTTGAAACGCTATTAACTTCAATAGGTTGTGATAGTGTCTATTTAACAATAAATCTGGATATATTACCAAATAGCACAGGTTCATTTGATGCCACCTTTTGTTTTGGTGCATCTTATTTTTGGAATAACATTGAATACTCCGAGCCAGGTATATACCAGCAAACCTTAACCAACCAATATGGTTGCGATAGCGTTGTTACATTAAATTTAATGGTGATACCAAACAACTTCAACCCAACTTTTTCAAGTACAAATCAATTATACACTGCTCCACCATTTGCTGTCCAGTTCACCAATTCAACTGCTAATGTTGCAAATTATTCTTTCACTTGGGATTTTGGAGATGGTACAACTTTGGCATCAAACAATGCTTCGGTATTTCATCAATACTTGTACAATGGGCAATATACAGTTTCTTTAATAGCCACAAGTAACACCACCGGTTGTACAGACACAACAACACTTTCAGATTATATATTCTGTACTGGTGGCGTGAGTTGTACGCATACCGCTGCAATTAGTCAAACGAGTCCGCAACAAGTTTGTCAAGGTACTCCACTTTGGTTGTCTTGTAACAATGATCCTTCGTTTTCTTACCAATGGAGAAGAAATGGCGTAATAATTTCCGGTAATAACAACGATAGTTTGCAGGTTACGCAATCAGGAACTTATTCAGTTATTATTTCCGTAAATAACTGTCCTGTAATTTCAAGTGATGTGGTTGTAAATATACTTCCTGCTCCAGCAACGCCTGTAATCACTTCTTCGGGTGCAATTCAGCCATGTTTGGGAGGTTCAGTAACTCTAAACGCTGGAAGTTACGCTTCTTACAATTGGTCAACAGGTTCAACTACACAAAGCATCAATGTTTCCTCTTCAGGAACTTATTCGGTTTCTGTAACCGGAGCAAACAGTTGTTCAGCAACTTCAGCGCCATTCAATGTGAATGCTTCGTTTGTAGCACCACCGCAAGTTTGTATCGTTGGGATGGATTCTTTAACGAATGAAAATAGAATCGTCTGGGAGAAACCAATCACTTTAGGAATTGACTCATTCTATGTTTACAAAGAAAGTAACGTATCAAACGTTTACACAAAAATCGGAGCAACGAATTACAATGATTTAGCTGTGTTCTTGGATGTTAATTCAAATCCGGCTGTGCAAGCGTATCGTTATAAAATCTCAGCTTTGGATACTTGTGGTGTTGAAACGAATGTCGGTGATTTTCATAAAACAATCCACCTTACAATCAATCAAGGAGTTGGTGGTGCTTGGAATTTGATTTGGAGTCACTACGAAGGATTGACTTTTGGAAGTTACAACATCTACCGAGGAACAAGTTTGTCCAACATGGCGCTTTTAACAACAATTCAAAGCAACTTGAATTCATATACTGATTTGACGCCTCCAAGTGGAGCAGTTTATTATCAAATTGAAATTGTGAATCCTGTGAACTGTGACCCAACGAAAAGTATAAATTACGGCATTTCGCGTTCAAACATTGTAAACAATGGTCAAGTTGGAATCGAAGAAGAATTTATATCTTCTATGCAAGTTTATCCAAACCCAACTAACGACAAATTGACACTTGGTGTTTCTAATGACTTACTTGGAAAACAATATGTCATCACTGATTTCTCAGGCAGAATGATTCTTCAAGGAAAAATACACACCTTGAATCAAATCATTGAATTAACAAATGTTTCAAATGGATCATATTTATTGAAAGTTGATAATTCCAACGCAAAAGCAATTAAAATTGTGAAACAATAGATCTCAAAGAATTATCTTTTAGTTTTAGATAATAACCCCTCCGGTCGGCGAAAGTTGGTCGGAGGTTTTTTTTTGAAAAATAATGTTGAGAAACTTATAAAATAAAATCGGAAATAGTATATTTGTGGTAAAACCGATGTTATGTGGTGGAAGCAATTTCATATAGATGAAGAAATCAAAATGCAACTTGATAGGTTGGCATCCAAGAAAAAGGAATTGGATGCCCATCGTCCGCTTCCCTCATTTATTGTTGAGAAAATCAAAGAGAATCTCGCCTTAGAGTGGACCTACAATTCAAATGCCATTGAAGGAAATACGATTACCCTTCGCGAAACACAAATGATTCTTGAGGAAGGAGTTACCGTAAAGGGCAAGAGTTTGCGTGAACATTTCGAAACCTTCAATCACCATAAAGCAATCGGTTATTTATATCAATTGGTTGATGCATCTGAATCCTTTCGAGGGATTCATATTCTGAAATTGCATGAAATTGTATTGAACAACATTGAAGAACATTATGCAGGAAGAATTCGCACCGGAAATGTTAGAATCAATGGAGCTAATTTTACGCCACCGGCAGCCTCAAAAGTGAGTGCTTTATTTGATGAATTGCTTGAATGGATTCAAACCAATCCTGAAAATTTG
>CANGLG010000102.1 GCA_947454395.1 Flavobacteriales bacterium | reverse complement strand
GGAAAAACGCACTGGCCTTGTTATCAATCGCGTTGAGGTTGGGAAAATTGATTTTTTAAATGACACAGCACAGGTTCGTATTTTCTATTACGCTGACGAACAAACGCTTTCCGATTATCACGTAAGTTAATTTTGATTCATTTCTTGTTTTATTTCCAATCTTATATCAAATAGGAAAGTAGAGTTGACAATTTTCATCTTGTTTTCCTAATCAACCTTGCTCTTTTTTTCTTAATTTTAGCGCTCTTAAACAGAAATTTTCAGATGGAACAAGTTGCGCCTTATAAACCGATTAATAAAATTAGAATTGTAACAGCGGCCTCACTTTTCGATGGTCATGACGCGGCAATAAATATCATGCGTCGAATTATTCAGTCAACAGGATGCGAAGTGATTCATTTAGGTCATGACCGCTCGGTGGAAGAAGTTGTTAATTGCGCAATTCAAGAGGATGCACAAGCAATTGCGATGACCTCATATCAAGGCGGACATATAGAATACTTCAAGTACATGTTTGACTTATTGAAGGAAAAAGGAGCTCCTCACATCAAGATTTTTGGTGGTGGTGGCGGAACAATACTTCCTTCTGAAATTGAAGAATTACATGCTTATGGAATTACACGCATTTACCATCCGGATGATGGTCGTTCACTTGGATTGCAAGGGATGATTAACGACTTGGTTCAAAAATGCGACTTCCCAGTTGGAACAAACATTACGAACGAACCCGAAAAATTAGCTGAGAAAAATGTTCCTGCAATAGCTCGCGTGATTTCAGCTGCCGAAAATTTTCCAGATGAGAATTCAGAAGTTCTAAATAAAATCAGAACAATTTCTAAAGAAAAATCCATCCCTGTTTTAGGAATCACCGGAACTGGTGGTGCAGGAAAATCATCCTTAGTAGATGAATTGGTACGCCGTTTTTTAATTGATTTTACTGACAAACAGATTGCTGTTGTTTCAGTCGATCCGTCGAAGCGTAAAACTGGTGGTGCTTTATTGGGAGACAGAATACGAATGAATTCAATAAAAAATGACCGCGTTTATATGCGTTCATTGGCGACTCGTCAATCCAATTTAGCGTTATCCAAACACGTTGCTGAAGCCATTAGTATTTTAAAAGCAGCAAACTATGATTTGATTATTCTTGAAACTTCAGGAATTGGTCAATCAGATACAGAAATATTGGATCACAGCGATGTTTCTTTGTATGTAATGACGCCGGAATACGGAGCTGCAACGCAATTGGAAAAGATCGACATGCTAGATTTTGCTGATGTTATTGCCTTAAATAAATTCGACAAACGCGGAGCTTTGGATGCCTTGCGTGATGTTCGTAAACAATACCAACGCAATCACAATTTGTGGGAAAGTAACGTTGATGACATGCCGGTTTATGGAACCATCGCTTCACAGTTCAACGACCCAGGAATGAATTCCTTATACAAGGTTATCATGGACAAAATCGTTGAGAAAACACATTCTCCGATGAATTCCACATTCCAAATCACACGTGAGATGTCGGAAAAAATCTTTGTGATTCCACCCGACAGAACACGTTATTTGTCTGAAATATCAGAAAACAACCGAGCTTACGACAAATGGGTAAATGCGCAAGTGGCAGTTGCTGAGAAATTGCACGGACTTCATACATCCATTCAAACAATCAGTAATTCCAATTTTGAAGACAAAGACAGGTTAGTCAAAGGATTACAAGAAGCATTTGAGAAAGAAAAGTTGAACTTCGACCCAAAAAACTGGGCAATTCTTGAAAATTGGGATGAGAAGAAACAATCGTTCAAAAATCCTGAATATCAATTCAAAGTTCGCGACAAAGTATTGAGCATTCAAACGCACACAGAATCACTTTCGCATTCACAAATTCCAAAAGTTGCTTCACCTAAATACACTAGTTGGGGCGATATTTTACGTTGGGTACTTCAAGAAAATTATCCAGGTGAATTTCCGTACACTTCCGGTTTGTTTCCATTCAAACGTGAGGGTGAAGATCCAACGCGTATGTTTGCGGGAGAAGGCGGACCAGAAAGAACCAACAAACGTTTTCACTATGTGAGTTTGGGTATGCCTGCAAAACGTCTTTCAACTGCATTTGATTCTGTTACACTTTACGGTAACGATCCAGATGTTAGACCAGATATTTATGGGAAAATTGGGAATTCAGGCGTATCAATTTGCTGTTTAGACGACGCAAAAAAATTATATTCTGGTTTTGATTTAAGTCACCCGGCAACTTCTGTTTCCATGACAATCAACGGTCCGGCACCGATGCTTTTAGGATTTTTCATGAACGCAGCCATTGACCAAAATTGTGAGAAATACATTAAATCCAATGGCTTGGAATCTGAAATTGAAGCTAAAATTGAGACCATTTACAAACAAAAAGGAACAAAACGTCCAACATATCAAGGCACATTACCGGAAGGAAACGACGGTTTAGGCTTAATGCTTTTAGGTGTAACGGGCGATCAAGTATTGCCTGCTGAAATCTATGCACAAATCAAAACCGATACGTTGAAACAAGTTCGAGGAACCGTTCAAGCGGACATTTTGAAAGAAGACCAAGCACAAAACACCTGTATTTTCTCAACTGAATTTGCGTTACGTTTAATGGGCGATGTGCAACAGTATTTCATCAACAACGGAGTTCGGAACTTTTATTCTGTTTCTATTTCCGGTTACCACATAGCTGAAGCCGGAGCCAATCCGATTACGCAGTTGGCATTTACGTTGGCGAATGGTTTCACATATGTTGAATATTATTTGAGCCGTGGAATGGACATCAATGATTTTGGTCCAAATTTATCATTCTTTTTCTCCAATGGAATTGACCCGGAATATGCAGTAATTGGTAGAGTAGCAAGAAGGATTTGGGCAAAAGCTTTGGCGAAAAAATACGGAGCCAACTCGCGTGCTCAAATGTTGAAATACCACATACAAACATCTGGTCGTTCCTTGCACGCACAAGAAATTGATTTCAATGACATCCGAACAACATTACAAGCTTTGTATGCAATTTACGACAACTGTAATTCCTTGCATACCAACGCCTATGACGAAGCGATTACAACACCGACTGAAGAATCCGTGCGCAGAGCAATGGCAATTCAGTTAATTATTAACCGTGAACTTGGTTTGGCAAAAAATGAAAATCCACTTCAAGGCTCATTCATCATTGACGATTTAACTGATTTAGTAGAAGAAGCTGTACTTTCTGAATTTGATAGAATCACGGAGCGCGGTGGTGTTTTAGGAGCTATGGAAACGATGTACCAACGTTCAAAAATCCAAGAAGAATCTTTGTACTACGAAACACTGAAACATACTGGTGAATTTCCGATTATTGGAGTAAACACATTTTTAAGTTCAAAAGGCTCACCTACGGTTTTACCAAAAGAAGTCATTCGAGCTACCGAAGAAGAAAAACAATATCAGATAGCGATGTTGTCTGAGCTCCAAAAAGGAAATGAAAATGCTGCAAAAAATGGCATTTTAAAGGTACAAGATGCAGCTATCAAAAACCGAAATATGTTCGAAGAATTGATGGAAACTTGTAAACATGCCTCTTTGGGACAAATCACAAATGCATTGTTTGAGGTTGGTGGACAGTATAGACGCAATATGTAGGTTCGATTTGTTGATTCAATTAAAAGCAATTCAAGAAAAAAACATCCATGAATACAACCGTGGAGCACAATGAAAAAATGGCTCGGATGAAGTTTTCAACTGTTTATCCGCTTTATCTGAATAAGATTTTAAAAAAGGGAAGAACGAAGGAAGAATTGGACAAGGTCATTGAATGGTTGACTGGTTTCGATAATTTAGCAATAGAAAAACTTTATGATGAAGATACTAGTTTTCAAAAATTCTTCGATTTAGCAAAACTCAATCCAAATGCGGATTTAATAAAGGGAACTATCTGTGGCTATCGCATAGAGGAACTTAATAATCTATTGACAAAAAAAATTAGAATTTTGGATAAACTAGTTGATGATTTGGCGAAAGGACGCAAATTGGATAAAATTCTATTTTAAAAAAATGTATTTTGCAATCAAGATATTGCGTTTAACGTAAAATGACATTTGCGAATTGCAAATTAAATTTATTCAGCTTAAGTTCAATTATTCTTAATTACATTTGAAATAGTAACTTAGGAATCATTTTCAACCACGATAGGAAAAGCACAATTAATGACAACCAAATTTATTTCTCGTAAACAAACAAACTGTTTCTCCGAACAACAATTATTGCTTTCTGAAAATCAAAATGCACTTCAGGAATACATTGGAATACCCTTTTCAAGAGAGGCATTTCTGAAACAAATTGAACTCAAAAATACAACCTACCCTACTTCTAATAGATCCATTTTACAAAATGTTCTTTTAGAAAAATACAGTTCTCTTGAAAACAATTCAAAAGCGCTGAAAAACATAAATCAGCTCAAAAACGATCATTGTTTTACAATCACGACAGGACACCAATTGAGCTTATTGACGGGTCCTTTGTATTTCGTTTATAAAATTCTTCATGTCATCAAACAATGTCAAGAACTGAATTCGTTTTATCCCAATTTTCATTTCATTCCTATTTATTGGATGGCTTCGGAAGACCACGATTTTGAAGAGATAAAATCATGTTCCCTTTTTGGAAAAGCAATTACTTGGGAGACAGAACAGCAAGGTGCTGTCGGACGAATGAATTTATCTGGAATGGCAGAAGTTCATGAAACGGTGAAGCAATTTTTCGCAAATCATCCAGAAAGTGAAATACATTCCTTAATTGAGCAACTCAACGGAAATACGTGTGGTCAAGCATTTTTTAAATTCATTCACACGCTATTTTCAGATTTTGGATTAGTCATTATTGACGGAGATCAAAAAGAATTCAAGCAAGCATTTGCTTCAATAACTAAAAAGGAAATTGAAACAAGTTTCTCTTGTAACGCAGTTATAGAAACAAACAAAAAACTTGAAAGTAATAAATTTAAAATCCAAGTTCATCCTCGAGAAATCAATTTGTTTTTTCTTTCAGAAAATAAAAGGGAACGAATTACCCTTGTTGATTCAGAATTTCAAATCGGTCAGAATAAATACTCAAAAGAACAACTACTTGAGTTATTAGAAAAGGAACCTGAATCATTTTCTCCGAATGTTGTTTTGAGACCGCTTTATCAAGAATTTCTTCTTCCAAACCTTTGTTATGTTGGCGGTGTCGGCGAATTGAGTTATTGGCTTCAATTGAAAGGTGTTTTTGAATATGTTAAAATTACATATCCTTTAATTCAGGCTCGAACAAGTGCGCTTTGGATTGATTCGAACAGTGCACAAAAAATGGAGCAATACAAACTTTCAATCGAATCTATTTTTAAATCCAAAAGTGAGTTAAAAAAACAATTTCTACTTGAAAACGAGGAAGAAAGCATCGATTTCAGCCTGATTGATTTTCAGTTTAATCAGTTAAAAAAGGATTTTGAGTTGAAAGCTGAAGGCATTGATTCGTCCATGAATTCTCGCGTAGGAGCTGAATTTGCGAAGATCGAGAAACAAATTGAAGGTTTAAAAGTCCAATTAGAAAAATCAGTAAAAAATAAACATGAAAAAGGATTAAAAACTATTGAACAGATTAAAGACAAACTCTTTCCCAACGAAGGCTTGCAAGAACGCTCTGCTAATTTCTTTCAATTTTGTCCGGATGGCAATTACAAACAAAAACTGCATAACCTCATCGAAGTCATGCAGCCTTTTAGTTCTGAATTTTTAGTGATTGAGGATTAATATAAAGTTTTTTATTTTTTCATAATTTATGTCAGCTTCAAAACAAAACCCCCTATTACTTTTTACCTTTTCTATTGCATTAGTTTCAGTAATTGCTAGTTGCGCAAACAAACCAAAACAGAAAAAAATTATCAAAACAGTAAAAATTGAACGATTGCAACCAATCTATAATGTAAAAATCACGTCAAAAAACTTTTATGCCTCTTACAAAGGACCAGACTTCGTCAATGGTAATGACATTGCACATCAATTATCAAATTTTGTTGCGGACACGTTGGGGAAATATCTCAAAGCCGAATATAGAAAAGGACAATTTAAAAAAATAGACTTTGATAAAACAATAATTAAAACACTAAAAAATCACCCAGACAGTGTTTTTTACACGATAAACATGCCTTTTAAAAATGTATCTTCCTGTGAAGCTTACACATGCATTGACCACCGAGGAAGCTGGGTAAATAACAAACGAAAAACCGACAATGATTTAAAAGAATTTGTCCTTTCTATTCAAACTTCACCCAATCATAAAGAAGAAATTAAACTCTTTAAGACTAATTCAGGTTTGTACGAATATTGGGTTCAATTTAGAAGTACAGATTTGCAAAAAAAATGCAAATAAGTTGTTTCCATTTATTCACTGCATAAATATTTATTTAACTTTATCAGAAAATATATCTTATGCAAATACCTTTAATTTTACTAGGCTTAATTCTAGTAGTCCTTTTCGCATCCTTACTTACAGTTAAGCAAGGTACTATCACAGTTATAACCATGTTTGGCAAATACAAGCGAATCATGTTACCTGGTTTACGTATGAAATTGCCTTTCATTGAACAGGTTTACAAACGTATTTCGATTCAAAATCAAAGTATCGAAATGGAATTTCAGGCGGTTACTGTTGATCAGGCCAATGTTTATTTTAAAAGTATGTTGCTATACAGCGTAATGGATGAACAAGAGGAAACTATCAAAAAAGTAGCCTTTAAATTTATCAGCAATAAAGATTTGATGCAAGCATTAATTCGGACCATTGAAGGTTCAATTCGTTCATATGTAGCGAGTCAAAAACAGTCAGAAATTTTAGGTTTAAGACACGAATTAGTTGATAGTGTTAAAAATCAAATCGACCATACACTTGAAACATGGGGATATCATTTAATGGACCTACAAATCAACGACATTACCTTTGATGCTGCAATTATTGAAAGTATGAGTAAAGTAGTTGCATCAAACAACTTAAAAGCGGCTGCTGAAAATGAAGGTCAAGCTTTATTGATTACCAAAACAAAAGCTGCAGAAGCTGAAGGAAATGCAATCAAGATTGCTGCTCAAGCTGAAAAAGAAGCTGCAATGCTACGTGGACAAGGTGTTGCTTTGTTCCGTCAGGAAGTTGCAAAAGGAATGAGCGAAGCCGCAGAAGAGATGAAACAAGCGAATTTGGATACCAATGTAATTTTATTCTCCATGTGGACAGAAGCCATTAAGAACTTTGCTGAATACGGAAAAGGAAATACTATTTTCTTAGACGGTAGCGCAGAAGGAATGGAAAAAACCATGCGTCAGATTCAATCAATGTTGGGAGAGAAGAAAAAGTAAATTGAAAATTGTCAATTAATAAAAAAGCCGATGTTTCCATCGGCTTTTCTTTTGTTCATTAAAATTTAATCTTCAATAATTTCAATTTTATCGATAGAATCTCCTTGACGAATATCATCCAATACATCTAACCCTTCTACCACTTTCCCAAAACAAGTATGATTTCGGTCTAAATGTGCTGTATTTCTTCTGGAATGACAAACAAAAAATTGCGAACCACCTGTATTTCTTCCTGCATGCGCCATGGATAAAACACCTCTGTCATGAAATTGATTTTCTCCATTCAATTCACAATCAATTTGGTATCCCGGACCACCTGTACCAGGTATTCCATTAGAACCATCTCGTGAATTTGGACATCCGCCTTGAATTACAAAATCAGGAATAACACGATGCCACTTTAAT
>CANGLG010000101.1 GCA_947454395.1 Flavobacteriales bacterium | reverse complement strand
TTGAACATCTTTAGCAGTTATTCTACCACGATCCCCATCTAAAAGCCGAACAGAAGCTCCTGAATTTCTTGCGATTCCACCTCCTTCATATTTGTATACATGACTTTCATGGTGACAAATTACTTCGCCGCCTGGTTTTACATGAACATTGATTGCAATTTGATTTGTTTGAGTGCCTGAAGCGCAAAAAAGAGCCGCTTCTTTGTAAAATAAAGACGCGGCATATTTCTCTAATTCATTAACTGTTGGATCTTCTCCAAAAACGTCATCACCAACTTTTGCATCAAACATTGATTCCAACATTTTTTTGCTCGGTTTGGTTACCGTATCACTTCTAAGATCTATCATAAAACTTATTAGTCCAGTCTAATCAAAAATCATCTTCATCCATTGAAAAATCATCTAATGATGTTTCAAATGTATCCTCCTCATTATCAATAATATCCTCTTGAATTCCTTCTTCTTTGTTTGACGGCCTTAAAATATTCGTTTTTGAAACGTTAAGTCTAATTTCTGACCGAACACCTCCATCTTCATGAAGATATGCTTTCGAAAAAGGCGTTCCTAATACTTCAACAAGAGTCCCTCTTTTAAGAAAATCAATAATTCTCAAGTTTGAACCGTCGCGTTTCCAGATAGTGCAATTAACCCAAGTAGTTTTTGTTTTTACTAAACCAGTCCGTTTATCTTTCCAGTTTTTGTTGTGGGCAATTGGAAAATTGATTGCAACGATACCTCGATCCATGTTTTTCACGATTGCATCTTTGCCAATATTCCCAATTAACCGCGTTTCAAATATTGTGGCCATGGTGATTGAATTTGAAACGAAAGTAAAAAAATAAATTTACTCAATGTTTACTTGCCTCAAAAAATAAATCAAAGCTTAATGTTGATGACCGTGTTCTCCGTGAACGTGTCCGTGTGAAATTTCATCTTCTGTAGCTTCACGTACATCTAATATAACACCAGTAAAATGTAAATCCGTACCTGCCAATGGGTGATTAAAGTCCATTTTAACATGCTCTTCGGTTACTTCCATAATTTTACCATTCAAATGATTTCCTTCACTATCACTCATAGGAATCATAGATCCAACTTGAAACATTACCTCGTCAAATTTTCCATTTTCATCGTGAAAAATATTCGCAGGAATCATCGCAATGTGTTGTGGGTCGTGATCACCATAAGCATTTGAAGCGATAATATGGAAATCAAAAGTATCTCCTACTGTTTTTTCGGATAAGTTGTTTTCAAAGTCTGGTATTAAAGACCCAACACCATATAGAAATACTAACGGATTAGTTTCATTTGTTTCTTCGATTTGCTCGCCAGTTTGAGCATTGGATAGCTTGTACTTTAACGAAACTACCTTGTTAGTTGCTATTTGCATTATTTATTTTATTAAAAATTATTGTTTATTTGTCTCTTGTTCCTTTGTCTTTGCTTTTTTGTAAAAACTATAAAGAAGTACGATAATCATAATTAATCCTGAACACTGTGAAAATAATTTTATTGGTGTATTAGTATCTTTTGAACCGGATTGTTTGATACCTAAAATCACATGGTCAAATTCAAGTCCAACAACAAATCCAAGACCAAAGATAAATAGGATAATAAAAGATAATAGTACTACAGAAGTTTTCATAGGTGTTGTTTTTTAAGTTGATCACTAAAATTAAAGAATTATTTTGATAATAAGTTTTTTACAAAATTTGGCGTAGCAAAGGTTGCAAAATGAATGTCTTCATTGTAATAGCGCAATCCTTTTTTAGCAACAAAATCAGCAATTTCTTCTGTGTTTGTTACTTTTTTAGGATTAACATCGCCTTTTAAACCATATTGAAAACTCCACATTCCTGTAGGGTAGGTAGGTACGAAAAATAAAGAAACCGGTGAATTTTCTTTTCCGAAAATATCTTGTAAAGTATAGTTCAGTTCAGAAAAAGCTTTTTCATTGAATTTTGGAGACTCGCCTTGAGCAACTAAAATACCGGTATCTTTTAAAGCATTGTAGCAATTGGTATAAAACTCAACTGAAAAAAGACCTTCCGCTGGACCAACCGGATCTGAACCATCAACAATTATAATATCATAGGAGTTAGGTTTTGCCGTTTTCAAAAATGCAATCCCATCATCAACAATTAATTCCAATTTTGGGTTATCAAAGGCAGCTGCAATTTTTGGCAAATGTTGCTTACAAGCTTCAATTACTTCACCGTCAATTTCAACCATTGTTACTTTCTCAACGTTTTCATGACGTAAAATCTCACGAACCGTTCCACCATCACCACCACCAATTACCAAAACATTTTTAGCGTTTGGCATGGTAAATAAAGATGGGTGGGAAATCATCTCATGGTAGTGAAACTCATCTTTTTCGGTAGTCATTACCATATCGTCCAGAGCAAGCATTTTTCCGTATTTGTATGACTCTAAAATACGAACTCGTTGAAAAGGAGATTGTACATCGTAAAACACATCGCCAGTAAAACGTAAAGACAAAGCTTGATTTTCATCTTTATCAGTAAACCAAACATTTCTGGTAAAAAACTCAGGATTTCTCCATTCTGCTGCCTTTTGACGCATAGTAGAAATATCGAAATCGTTTCGAGTTAATAAATTTACAGAACCACGTTTCATTTCTATTGCAGAATAAGATTTCGCGCCAAAACATTCTTTCAAATGGTCAAAGGAAATCCACGCGTTCATTTCTCCACAAGTAAATAAATCCACCGCAGCATATCCATATTCCGGCCACGTGTGAATTGCTAAGTGACTTTCTTGAATAACTACAACCCCGGAAACACCATAAGGTGAAAAGTGATGAAAAGTTGAATTAATTACTGTAGCGCCTGCTTTTTGTGCTGCTCCAACCATATCTCTCTCAATCGCCGCAACATCATTCATTACATGCGGATCACAATTCATAAATTCTACCAAAATGTGATTTCCTAAAGCTATACTCATTTTTTGTTATGTATTAAAGTGGCGCAAAATTACGTTTTTCTTTGGTTTTTTCATTGATTTCATACATTATTTTCAAGTTAAATAATTTGAAAATCAATAATTATTTCGACTTTGAATTATTAAATTCGTGCTATATGATTCAAATAACCAACGAACATGTTCGTGCCTTAATAAATCCGCTTGGTGCAGAGTTAATTTTTCTATCAAAAATTAATGGTGAGAATGTCCTATGGGATAAAGATGAAAATTTCTGGAATCGCATTTCTCCAAATCTTTTTCCAATTGTTGGAAGACTGAAAAATGACACTTTTTTCTACCAAGAAAAAAAATATTCTATCACACAGCATGGATTTGCTAGGGATTATATGTTTGAAGTTGTTGAACAAAGTGAGTCATTCGTATTATTGAGACTTAAATCTGATGATAAATTAAAGAAGCATTATCCTTTTGAATTCATTTTTGATGTTCATTACAGATTAAACGAAGCTGAGATTGAGGTTAAATATCTGATTCAAAATAGGGGAGAGGAGATATTACCATATTCTGTTGGAGGACATCCGGGGTTTTCAATTAAAGGAGATTTCAAGGATTATTCTTTGGACTTTGGGAAGAAGATTTCAACAAAACAATGGTTACTTGAAGGTCCATTTTATTCTGGAAAAACAAATCCATTGATAATTGAAAATGAGTTAAAGCTCGATTATAAATTATTTGAAAATGATGCAATTGTGATTAGAAATCCGGAGTTCAATCAAGTTGTTTTATCACACAAAGAAAAAGGGAAAATTATTGGATTGAGTTCTGAAACTTTGAATGCAATTGGGTTTTGGACAAAAGAGAACGCTCCATTTTTGTGTATTGAACCTTGGTGGGGATGGGCTGATAGTCAAGAATCTAATGGGAATATTTTAGACAAGGAAGGAATTCATATTTTAAAAAAACAGGAGTCAAAATCTCATTCCTATAAAATTCAATTGTATTAAAAATTCAATCTCCAATTTTATATTAATCAATTTTTATGATTTTAATAATTTGATTTCGATAAATAAGAAAGTAAACGCCATTTTGCAAATGAGCAATTGAAATTTGATTGTTATTAGAATTACTGTAACTAATTAAAACAGTTTTCCCAAAATCATCTTTTAATATAATTTCCTTTCCAATGTCTATCGAATCGACTTCTAATGTAAATAAATTAGATGTAGGCACGGGGTAAACAATTAAATTAATGAATTTTGCGGGTAGAATTTCCAACACATAATCTAATTTCCAAGTTTCCTTTAATCTTGTATTGACAGAAATTCCCGTTGTAAGGTAAAAATCAGAATTGTGAGCAAAACAAAAAATGCCTTTTCGAGGTGTAGAACTAAAAGGCGGAAGTGTCTGACGAGAGTAATCATTCAAATCGAATTTTTCAAATGAAGTTAATGTTTGATTCAAGGAATCTAGACCGCCAAAAACATAGAGATAAGAATCTCTTTGGACTAATCCAACATACGTTCGTGTTCCAAAATTCAACATAGGAAAATCAGACCAATTATCCATCATTGGGTCGTATTTCAATGTTTGATAATTCCAAGCGTTTGAAAGTGTTTTACCGGCTCCAATGTAACCAGAATTTGCATAAGAAAACCCAAGACCTCGCCAAATTCCCGGAACAGGTAAATTGCTTTTCTGAACCCATTCTTGTGAAGTAAAACAATAACGCCAAACTTCGTTCAATATTCCATTTGTATTCTGGCCACCAACAAGGTAGAGTGAATCACCAATAATAAAATGAACGCAACCAGCTCTTCCTGAAGCTGGCAAAGCGGGGAGTGGTGTCCATTGTTCTGAACTTGAATCAAACTTCCAAAATGAATTCAAATAGCCTGCAGAACAATTGTTCCCGCAGAGTATATAACCATTACCATCGTACGCGAAACCAGTTGAATATTGCCTGTTTTCACCAATTGGAAGTGGAGTTGCTGATTCCCAAATTTGCGTTATCCCATTGAATCTATAAAAATCACGGGTGCAATTGAAACCATCATCACGACCGGTACCGCAGTAATATTTATCATTTATATTGAATCCTGCAGCATCGTCTCGAGGACTTCCTGGAAAATCGATTAACTGTTGCCAGGATTGAGCATTTAAATAACTTGTACATAGGATTATGGAAAACAAAAGTAGAAAACGCATTGGCAAATAACGGAAGTAAATTTGGTTTATTTTAAAAACCTCAATTTTTCGCGTTCAACTTTTATTAGCGCATTCCCAAATATCACCTCTAAAAACTTATCCTTGATTTTGTCGACAATTCCGATTCTATTTGTACCAAGAATTTGAACGGAGGAACCGATTTTGATTAGGTGCTGATTCAGTTCTTCTTGCTGTTTCTTCTTTGCAACAGTAACCTTTATGTTTTGTTTTTCAGATTTAACTTGTTGTTCTTTTACTTCAGTCTTAGATTTTTCGAGTTTGATGTAATTTTTAATTTCCTCAATAAGTACTTGATTTGCCTCTTTTTTTCTTGATTTCAAATTGAATTTATCAATGAATTGCAACATTTTTTTTCCTGCGGCAAGCTGCTTGTTATTTGTTTCAATCGTTGCTTGTTGCGACTTCAATCGGTCTTCGTAACGCTCTCTTTTTTCTATAAACATCATGCGCGATTCCTCTGCATTTGCTTGTGCTTCTTGATGTTCAGTAATAAGTCGCTCCAAATAGTTTTTCTCTTTTTGCAATTCAATTAAAAGGCGGTCTAATTTCACTTTCTTTTCGTCCAACAAACCTTTTGCAGCTTCAATAATGGGTTGTTTGATGCCGTTCATTTTTGCAACTTCGAACGTAAAAGAACTTCCCGGTTGACCAATCGAAAACTCATACTTCGGTTGAAGGGTTTCTGAATCGAAAAGCATGCAGCCATTCACAGCGTTCTTCAATGCATTTGCTTTTAATTTAATGTTGCTATAATGCGTGGTAATTACAGCAAAAGCTGATTTCTTGTAAAGTTCTTCAAAGAAAACTTCCGCCAAAGCACCACCTAATTCAGGATCGGAACCCGTTCCAAATTCATCTAAAAGCAACAAAGTTCGGTGGTTTGAAACCTTTAAAAAGTAATTCATTCTTTGCAAGCGGTAAGAGTATGTAGACAACTCATTTTCAATGGATTGATTATCCCCAATATCTGATAGAATTTGTTGAAAAAAACAGGCTTTACTATTCTCGTTGACAGGTATCAATAACCCCGATTGCAACATCATTTGAAGTAGACCAACGGTTTTTAAGGTAATGCTTTTTCCTCCGGCATTTGGACCTGAAATCACCAACATTCTATTTTGACCATTCATCATAATACGTTGCGGTTTTGTTTCCTTTCGAACAAGTGTATTTGCTCGACGTAAAATAGGGTGGAAGGCCTCCACAAATTCAAAGTCTGTATTTCTGTTTATTCCTGGTAAAACAGCTTTCATTTCCAAAGCCATTCTGCATTTTGCATTCAAAAAATCAAATTCAACCAAACTGAATTGATATGCTTCAATCAACGGGTAATATCCCGCAATGTCTTTTGTCAATTGCTTTAGAATCCGATGGATTTCTTTTCTTTCATCATCCATCAAAAATTCCATTTCGTTGTTCAGAGAAACATTAACTTGTGGCTCGACATATGTTAAACTCCCCGTTTTACTTGAGCCATGAACGTTTCCAGAAACCTTTCTTTTAAATGAAGATTGAACAGAAAGCACACGTCTTTCATTAACAAATCCTTCAGTAACATCACCCAAAATGTTTTCTTTCAGCAATTTGCGTAATTCTCTTTCAAAATTTCGATTGATTTGATTGCGCAGCACTTTGATGCGTTGCCGAATTTCATTTAATAATGGTGAAGCATCGTCTTTGATATTGCCGGCGCGATCAAAAACCCTGTCAATTTGTTTATTGATTTCAGTGTTTAATTCACACGAACTTAAAATTGTTTCAAGTAAAGGATAACGTTCTTTGCGTGATTCAAAAAAGGTTAACAGGCGATTTGCTAAATCTGAAGCCTGATAAATGCGTCGAAATCCTTCAATAGATATTACAGCATTTTGAATTTTTAATAATCGAATTTCATCTAATAGTTCTTCAAAATCAAGTGCTGGAAAGGTTTCATTAGAGATTCGAATTGATTTTAATTCATTCAATTGTTTTAAATCAAATTCAATTTGAGTGAAATTATTCGATGGTTTTAATTGTATGATTTTTTCGCGTGCCGATTTTTCAATAGCATAATTATACAACCATTCAATTATTTGATTGAACTCTAAATCATTGATCGATTGATTGTCGGTTGCATGCATGCTGTAAAGTTAAGATAAAAGTGCATTTTGAATAATATCACTTGTTTCTTAATTCAACGTAAGTGAAAAAATCAATTGTCTGTAAGTATCAAACAAGAAGGAACAGACGAAAGCCAAGCTTGTTCACTTTCAATCAGTAACTTCCAGGTTTCAAGAGTCACAAGAACCAAGTTGAAATTTGACAAATAATCTTCATTTAATTCTCTTGACGAAACCACATGAACATGATTCGGGGCATTCATTTCAATGGACCTAATTTTTTCTTTGAAATCGGAATGATTTTTAAGTTCTCCGTTCACATCAATAATTGTAATTTGCGCACCCGAATTTTGAATTAATTTCTGCAAATAGGTGAGAAGCTCCACATCTTTTCCTGACAAAAAGGGAATTACAATTCTTTCAAGTGCTTCTAATCCTTTATCCAAAAATATTCCAACCGGAACCTTACTTTTTAAGAGCACCATTCGCGTTCTATCATCAAATGGTGAATTTTCAAAGAGACTTTCTTTACCAGTTACTTGGTTAATAATTCGATCAGGACTTATCATTCGCGTTGTAAAACCAAGGATTTTCCCTAACAAACTACCTTCATACATACTCTGTCCAACACCAATA
>CANGLG010000100.1 GCA_947454395.1 Flavobacteriales bacterium | reverse complement strand
TCAACGTAATTCCATTGAAAGTTACTTGATGGATCGCTATGCTCCGCCTGTGAATCTCGGTGCTGATATTAATTCCACTTATGGTTTTTGCGATTTAACTCTTCAACCTACGAATCAAATTTATACTTCTTATCTTTGGAGTAATACTGCTACTTCTGCTTCAATTAGCATTAATCAACCTGGTACGTAGTGGGTACAAACTGTTGATGTTTTTGGAAGAACATCTAGAGATACAATTAACGTTTTCAGACCTATTTTCAATCAGGTTGCTCTGCAAAATGAAGTTGTGTGTTTCGGTCAAAGTGAAACTTACACTGCTCCAATACCTTCCGGAAATTATTCTTTTTTACACTGGAGTGATGGTGTTACAACTCCTACAAGACAAATCAGTACCGCTTTATCCTTAAGTTACACCATTCAAGACAGCTTAGGGTGTCAAAGGTCGTCTAATACGGCACAAATTTCTATCGATTCGTCACTAATTAATATTTCTCTTGGTGCTGACACTTCGCTTTGCGCTGGTAATCCTATTGATTTGATTACAACACCAACTATTAGCGTTTCGTATAGTTGGAATACAGGTAATACAAATTCATCACAAATTACAGATACTTCAGGACTTTATATTCTTAATCTTATTAGCATTAATGGATGTACGAATTCAGACTCTATTTCTGTTAACATAGTCGGTGTTGCTCCTACTATTGTTTACAACTTCCCAAATCAAGCATGTCAGGGAAGCGAAATTGATTTCTCACAAAATTCAACTGTACCTGCTCCTAATTCTATTGACAGTATTCATTGGACTTTTGATAACCAAACAGATTTTACAAGTTCAAACGGTAATATTGTTTATTCAACAAGTGGAAGTTTCAACGGTAGTCTTGAAGTAACTACTCTTGAAGGATGCAGGAGTATTCAAAATTTTAGTTTTATTGTCACTGAAAAACCAGAAATTTCCTTTTCCACAGAAAAATATTGCCCGAATGAAGTCGTTACTTTTCATTCCATTAATCAAACTTCTATACCTATATTGAATTATCAATGGGACTTTGGACAAGGTTCAGCTATAAACACAGAATCTGATCCCGGTCACATTTTTGGAACAAGTGGTAATTATATAACAACATTATTTATTGAAGATATTAATGGTTGTAGAGATACTGTTCAACAATCTGTAAGTATATTACAAAAACCAATCGCAGCATTTGATTATCTTAATTCTTGTGAAAAAAAAGAAGCTTTGCTTATTAACAACAGTAGTATTTTAGATACTTTTTCAATTGCATTCAATAATTGGAATTATGGCGATGGTACAGTTTCTTCAAATCCAAATACACAAAAAAAATACTCTGATTATGGAACTTATGAAGTAAGTCTAGCAGTTGTTGCCAATAATGGTTGTTCCGATACAATAAATAAAACAATTACAATTCACCCTAATCCAATTTTAGATTGGAAAATAGGGCCTTCATGTAAAAACACTTGGACTATATTTGAGAATTTGTCTACAGTACCAGTTGATACAATATCACAAACAGATTGGCTTATAAATTTACAATATACACAGCATGGGACAGCTTCGGCATACCAGTTTGTTACTACTGGAATACAATATTTAAATTTAAGTTCAATAACAAACAATGGCTGTAAAACAGACACTTTAATCATTGTGAATGTTCAACCGGAAATCAATGCAAATTATAATATTGAACCTGTAAATATAGTAGCAGGAATTCCAACAACTTTCTCAAATATCAGTTTTGGTGGCAATGAATACTTTTGGGATTTTGGATTAGGGAACTATTTGCAAACAAATGACACAAGTAAAATTCAAATTACTCCATATCCTCAAATTGCGATTGATGAATCAATTACAACTTCCTTAGTAATAAAAAACGCGATAGGTTGTTCAGACACATCAACAAAAACAATTTTGATAAATGAGCCAAGATTTGATTTGGAATTGAAATCACTTTTTGCTGAGGAAATCAATGGATATTACACAATAGGAGTAGAAATAAAAAACAGTGGTTTAATCGAAATTCAAAATGCTGATTTAATAATGCAACTGTTGAATTCTTCTCCTGTGAAAGAAACATACATTGGAAGTATCGCTCCTGGTGAAAGTCATATTTATATTTTCTCTTCAAAGCCATCGGCATTTACCTCAAATCAGGATAATAATCAAAGTTATATTTGTATTGAAGGAAATGGTTTTAACAGTTACAATATCCTCGATCAGAACCTATTAAATAACAAAGTGTGTGAAAATACAGAGGATGAATCCTTGATTTTATTGCCAGTTTATCCAAACCCTTCTTCTGATATCGTTCATGTAAATTTGATTATTTCTCAACCAACTTCAAATGTTACCACTGAAATTATAGACAACACAGGCAGATTAATATCTTCATCTTCCAATGATTTTGAACTAGGACTAAATTCCCTAGACATTAATCTTTCTGAATGGAATAATGGAATCTATTATCTGAAAGTTACAGATGGTGTCACAACGCGTTTTGTAAAACTGTTAAAGAATTAATTCGAAAAGAATTCCCTTACTATTGACACAATATATCTTACATCTTCCTTTTTTAGTTCCGGATAAATTGGAAATCGAACCAAACAATCCGAAAATTTCTCTGAGTTAGGAATATTCTCAAGTTTATTTTCCTTTAGGTAGTACTTCGTTTTATGAAGGCTGTTATAATGAAAGGATAATTTTACTCCGTTCTTCCTCATAAATTGTATTAACTTTTCTCTTCTGTTTTTATTATCACAAATAATAAAAAACACGTGTCCATTCGATTCTGAATAAGAAGGAATCAAGGGAAGTTCAAATCCAAGATATTGAATATCATTGAATTGAAATTGATATTCATTCCATATTTCCATTCTTTTCTCTTGTATAACATCCAAAGCTTCTAATTGAGCATATAAAAATGCGGCTGTTATTTCATTCGGTGAAAAAGAACTTCCCAAATCAACCCATTCGTATTTATCAGACTCTCCGTTTAAAAAAGACTTTTTATTTGTTCCTTTATCTCTTATGGTTTGAGCTCTTTCAATAAATCGATCATCATTTATTACAAGTAATCCCCCTTCTCCACTTGAAACGTTTTTTGTATCATGGAATGAAAATGCAGAAAAATGACCAATTCCTCCTAAATTATGAACTTCATTTTTTGATGATTTAAAATGACAATTTATAGCCATCGCTGCATCTTCTAAAACAAAGATATTATGTCTTAGCGCAATTTCCATGATACGTTCCATGTTGCAAGAAACACCCGAATAATGAACGGGAACGATAGCTTTCGTTTTTGAAGTAATCAATTCTTCAATTGACTCTTCATCTAAGATCGGGAAATGGGATTTACAATCAGCAAAAACAATTCTTGCTCCATGCATCGCAAAAACATTAGCTGTACTAACGTAAGTAAAGGACGGAATTATTACCTCATCGCCAGGCTGAATATCCATTAATAATACTGCCATTTCCAGCGCATCGGTGCAAGAAGTTGTGAGTATTGCTTTTTTGAAACCAAACCGTTGCTCGAAAAATTCCTCACATTTCTTAGTGTATTTACCATCACCAGCCAATTCGCGACTTGAAATCACATCTTCAATGTATTTCAATTCATTACCGGAAATATATGGCTTATTAAAAGGAATCATCAGCTATTCTTAATTCTATTATTATTCTACATCAAAAATCAACTCAGAAATTTTTTGTTTTTCAAAAAAGTCATTTGCCAATCGGAAAAGATCTTCTGAAGTTATTTTGTCAATCTCTTGGTGTATTTCCTCAATTGTATCGATTTGATTAAAAGCAAGTACACTCTTTCCAAGCCCCTGCATTAATCCAGCATTCGAATCCATCCCGAGTGCTAAATGTCCTTTGAATTGTTCCTTGGCTCTTTTTAATTGAACTGAACTTAATTTATTTGAAGTAATGTAATGTAGTTCTTTTCGAATGAGTTCTAAAGTTTTGTTTACATTTTTACCCTCACAACCAAAATAGATTTGCCAGAAACCAGTGTCAACAAAAGGAGAATAGCTGGCCTCAACTGTATAAGCCAAACCGTACTTTTCCCTTACTGATAGATTTAATCTTGAATTTAAGGCAGGTCCACCAAGAATATTAATCAATAAAGACATTCCAATTCGGTCATCACTATTATAACTTGGTGCAATTCCGCCCAAAATAGCATGAGCTTGATAATTTGCTTCCGTTGTACGAATACTAAACGGTTTATATTTTAAAAATGGTTCAATCGGAATACGTTTTGCTGTTAGCGGCATTGAATTCAAGTTCTTTTCAAGCAAACTTTCCAATCTTTTAATAGTGACGTTTCCAACAAATGAGATTACTAAATTATCAGCTGTAAAATAACTATCAACAAAACGCTGTAAATCTTTACGTTTAAAATTTTCCACGCTTTCTTTTGTCCCAAGAATATTATTTCCTAAAGGATGTTCTCGAAAAAGAGCGGCTTCAAAGTCATCAAATATTTTATCTGAAGGACTATCTAGGTATGAGTTCAACTCATCCAATATTACCTCTTTCTCTTTTTCAATCTCTTTTTCTGGAAATACAGAATTAATAGAAATGTCCGATAATAATTCAATTGCTCTCGCGAGATGTTCCTTTGAGAATGAAGCATGCAGACATAATTCTTCTTTCGAAGTGTAAGCGTTCAACTCCCCTCCTACTGAATCTATTCTTGAAAGTATGTGCAATGCTTTTCTGAGTTTGGTGCCCTTGAAAACACAATGTTCTAAGAAATGTGCCAATCCAACTTCATTATCCTGCTCAAAACGAGAACCAGCTCCGAAAAAAAAACCTATATGTGCAACCTGAGTCGGTACATGTAAATACACCAGACGAATTCCGTTTGATAAAGTATGACAAGTTGGTTTGAACTTACTCATTATGGATTTTTTCTGTATTTTTTCCATTGATTTCCTTCATACTCGAAAACCAAGCGGTCATGAAGTCGGGAGGGTCTTCCCTGCCAAAATTCGAAATACGTAGGTTCCAATTCATATCCACCCCAATGAGACGGTCGCGGAACAAATTCAGGGAATTTTAAATCGAATTCTTCAAGTCTTTTAATTAAATCATCCCTTTTTTCCAAAATTTCAGACTGGTGTGAGGCCCATGCTCCCAATTGACTTTCTCTGGGTCTTGAAGAAAAATAAGCGTCGCTTTCCTCCGCAGAAACTTTACTTACAGTTCCCTCAATACGCAACTGACGTTGTAAACTAGGCCAAAAAAATAAAATCGAAGCTTTTGGATTTACTGAAATATCTTGTCCCTTATGACTTAAATAGTTTGTAAAAAAAATGAATTTTTCATCTTTCATTTCTTTAAGATAAACAACACGAGAAGAAGGTTGGTTTAATAACGGATTAATTGTTGATAGCACACAAGCATTAGCTTCCAATTCCTTGTTAACAATTGCCTCATCAAACCAAATGGAAAATCCGTTGAAGGGATTTTCTCCTATTGATTCAATCAAACCTCCCCTATCAAAATCAGAATGACTATCTCGAAGTTGTTTTAACCATTCACTCATGCTTCGTCTGAATCAGAGTATTCGTCTGTTAATTCGCTTTCCTCTTCATCTGAAATTTCATCCTCTTCAAAATCCTCAAAGTCAGAACCTGATGCGCTAAAAATCTTACCGATTGCCTGAGGCTCATGTTCAATTTCAGGTTTTACCTTTTTAACTGGTGAAGCAATATCTTCTTCTCTATATGGAAATATCTCAACAATAGGAGAAGCAATTATGGATGTAATTTGAAAATCAATCATCAAGGTAGATAAGCTCTCCACTATTCTATCGTATGAATCTTTAACATTACTTGCCGAAACAAGAAAGTTTTGAGTTATCGTTTTTTTCTTATCTGCTTCATCATCTATTTTATCATATGACACTTTACACTTATACCAAGTATCTGAATCGTCATAAACGAAAATGTCATGAATGTCAGTTCGAGCAATTCCAGTTACCAAAAACTCACCACGAATGGTTGCTCCTAATTCTTCATATATTCGTGCCTCTGCATCTGTAAAAGTCATTGCTGCGAGCAAATAAGGTTCCGAAACTCTTTTAAAAGTTCCATTTTCCAACTGTTTTGTATATTTAACCTTAACGGTAAACCAACTATTCATAATTCAAATTTTAGCTAACAAAGATAAGGCTCAAAAAGGCTCAAATTTGAATTGTTGAAAATAATTTTTTGGTTTTATTGCGCTACTTTGCAAGTTCAGGTCCAAAACCAAATGGAAGAAAATATTTTACTGAATCTACCATGATTACACTGTCATCTTGATTTACAAGAATTACTCTAATTGGAATATTTTGACGACTTTCCGATTCCAACATCACCTGTCTACATGACCCACAAGGTGACAAAAGAGCAGTTTCAGGGACTAAATCACCTTTTGCAACTATACAAAGTGTTTCTATCGATTGATTTGGGAACATTGCTCCAGCATAAAAAAGTGCCACTCGTTCAGCGCATAAACCTGAGGGATAAGCAATGTTTTCCTGATTATTTCCAAGTACGATTTCTCCATTTGACAATTTCACGGACGCACCTACTTTAAACTTGCTGTAGGGAGCGTAAGCATTATTCATCGCTTCAATGGCTTTTGAAACAAGTTGCTTGTCGTTAGAAACAAGTTCTGTTGACGACTTAAATAATTTATATGAGAAACTATATTCTTTATCCATAATATCAAATACGAATTTGAAGAGGTTAAGTTGCATTCACTTTGAAGCAAGTCAAAATAATAATATAAAATAGTTTTGAAGGATTTATTTTTAACTCTTATTCTCATGTAAAATGAGTAAATTCGCCTTTCTATACAAAAAGAACAAAATGCAATCAGAACTTGAAAAAGTGAGTTATGCTGTTGGAATGAGCATTGCTGACAGCTTAAAAAATCAAAACCTTGAAGATGTAGATACTCGTATTTTAGCAGAGGCAATGTCTGATATTTTCAGTGGAAAAGAGCCAAAATTATCAGCTCAAGAAGCAAACACTGTTATTCAGAATTTTCTCGATAACAAAAGAAATGCTGCATTTGCAGAAGTTAAGACGGAAGGAGAAAATTTCCTGAATGAAAACAAATTAAAATCGGGTATTTTTACAACCTCAAGTGGCCTTCAATATGAAGTGATTTCAGAAGGTGCAGGTCGCAAACCCTCTTCTACCGACGTAGTTTCAGTTCATTACCATGGGACATTAATTGATGGAACCGTTTTCGACAGCTCGGTGCAACGTGGAACACCAGCAAGTTTTGGAGTTCATCAAGTAATTCCTGGATGGACAGAAGCATTGCAATTGATGAATGTTGGTTCGAAATTTAAATTATATATCCCTCAAGAACTAGCTTACGGAGCAAATCCACACCCAGGAGGAGCTATCAAACCTTTTTCTGCCTTAATTTTCGAAGTTGAATTATTAGATATTAAATAATCATGAAATACCTAATTTTATTTTTAGCAGCCTTTGCTATTCTCCAAAGCTGTTCTGAAACAAAAGAAGACGTTAAACCAGTAACATTCAAGACGCAAAAAGATAAATTGTCCTACATTTTGGGAGCGATTAACGCAAAGACTATTGTAAACAGTAAGGAAAAATCTTTGGAACAACTCGACAAAGAGGAGATGATTAAAGGATTCAATGAAAATTTAAATTCCAACTCTACAGAAGGTTGTTTGCAAACCCTACAAAAGTTATTTGGTCCTAATTATCAAGATTTCAATAAAAAATACATCAAAGAAGGTTCTTTTTGCATGGGAAAAATGACCGGATACGCTTTTTATTATGATATAAAAAAATTGGGTGGAATAGACAAGGTGAATCTTGCAATGGTTAAACGAGGATATGCTGACGGACTTTATA
>CANGLG010000099.1 GCA_947454395.1 Flavobacteriales bacterium | reverse complement strand
TCTCTTTTTGAAGCTTCAACACCTATAAACAAATGCTTCAAACCTTGAAATTCTTCTTCATTAGTGCACCATTCACCAAGTTTATTTCGTTCTTCTGAGGTCAACGACTTGTAAGAATTCTTTTGTAATAATTTTAATTGAAAGTCTTCCATCTCTTAATAATTTAATGCCGGATTAAATGATTTTAATTGTTCAGCAAGTTGTTTGGTAGCATAAAACAAGCGCGATTTTACTGTTCCTTCATTGATTCCCATGATTTCCGCTATTTCTTTCATTGACAATCCATCAAAATGTCGCAAAGTAAATACCTCACGATGCTTTTCATCCAACGTTTCCAATGTTTCTTCAAATGCTTCCTTAAACTGATTGTCTTGAACTTCACTTAAAACGTTGCTTGACGAAGAAACATGTCGATATTCCTCCACACCTGTTGATGTGTTTTTTCTAACTTCTTGTTTTTTATATTCGTTTTTACACATGTTGCTTGCGACTGAAAATAACCACGTTTTAAAAGACCGATTGACATCAAAATAATCCGGATTTCGAATGATTTTGGCAAACAAATCGTGAACAAAATCTTCTGCCTTTTCTTTATCACGCCAAAGCATGTTGTTAAAATAGCCTCTCAATTGTCCGGAATAACGCTGATAAAGCTCATTAAAAGCCAATTTATCTCCTTTCGATAAAGCAATCATCAGATCTTCATCGGTTAAAGCAGTATATTTCGGCTTGAATAATTTCATTCAGATTTCTTTATCGAAGTGTTTTTTAAACCTGCTTTTTTCTTTATTCGGTCAATATCACTCGTCAATTGATTGTATTTTGATTTGTCTTTGTCATTTTTATGGTGTTCTTGAAGAAATATCAGCATCGGCAAATAATTCTTACTGTACGAATTGCATAATGGTGAGATGTAATTATTAACTACACGTTTATTCATTTTATTGTACCACAAATCATCCAGTTGCTCGTATGAAGTCGATTGACTTCCGCTTGGCTTATATTCAAAAATCAATCCCGAAACAAAAATGTTGTTTTTAATTGGCTCAAAATACTCCTTGGGAATGGTCATCGACAAAGCAATGTTTTTATCTTGATTCAACTCACAGAACGATTTCAGGTAAGAAACATCAACCGTTTGTCTTTCTGGTAATTGATATCCTTTGTTTTTTAATGTTGTTCTGTACGAACTGCTTTGCATAAAATCCAAGGAAACAATGGTCGTATTCGGAGCCGCGTTTAAATTCAACTGATTAAAATAAACACCATAACTGTCATTAAAACCGTGTGTGATTATTGTAGAATTTGCAGTGCAAGAAACAATTATATCCTGCGTATAATCCACTGTTTCAGGTTGAATGATTTGTTTTTCTTCTAAAATTTGTAAATATTTTTCAGCTTCGATAGTATCTCCCTTTACGATGGCATTGGCAGCACTCAATTTTAATACTTCACTGTTCTCAGGTTCCATTGCTGCTGCTTTTTTTAATTCAGTCTCCCTTTTTACGTCATAATTTCCTGAAGAATAATACATTAAATTGTAATCAAATGAATTTGGTGCAATTTGCAGAACTTCTTCTACTTGCTGGTTCATAATATTTTGCTGTTCAGTTGTTGGCGTGCGTTGTGTACGTTGTGTACTTGAAGAAAACTTGGTTTTCGAAAATTCCATTTTCTTTTGATTCAAACTATTTTGATTGGAATCTTCACTTTTGGATTTAACAGATGACTTTTTATAAACAGTTTTATCCGATTCCATCAATTTTATTTCCTTAGTCTCATATACAGTTGAATCCAAAGAAATACTTTGATTGAAATTGGTAGTGGAATTAAAAACATTTCCGTTATTGTTCATCGCCGGAATTTCCGGTTCGTTTTTTCCACTATTCTCTCCATGTTGCGCATTTATGAAATGAGCAAAAGAAAGGATTAGAAAAAGTAAAAATTGCTTCATTGAAAACTTATTTTGTTAACGATACAACCTTGTTCAAATTTCGTTCAAAAAAATGGAAGATTTTTTAAAAATTATTTTTAAATCCTTTAAAATGAAAAATCACTAATAAAATGTAGTTTTGTTCGTTATTGTGCTATGCGTTTTATTAGAGTATCATTTTTTATATTGGTTTCATTTTTGTTTGCCCTTGCAATGAGCAGTTGCAACAAGAATAAATTCCTTTCAAAGAAAAATTTAGAGTTTTCCGTTGATACCTTAGTTTTTGATACCGTTTTCACAACCGTTGGTTCAACAACACATCAATTCAAAATTTACAACAAAGAAAATAAACCGGTAAACATTGAAGAAATCGAATTGATGGGCGGAACGAATTCCCCATTTCGAATTAACATTGACGGAATCATGGGAACCAAGTTAAATGACATTGAGGTACTCGCAAAAGATAGTATTTATGCTTTTGTGGAAGTTACTTTGAATGTGAACGGGGGAATTTTACCCTTAATCGTTGAAGATTCCATTCGTTTCAGAACCAATGGCGTGGATCAATATGTAAAATTGGCGGTTTGGGGACAAGATGCTTATTTTCATTACAAGGATTTGAATGAAGGTACTTGGCCAAATGACAAACCACACGTGATTTACGGGTTTGCGGGAATCGACTCTGCAAAAACGCTCAACATTCAAGCGGGTACGCAGGTTTACATGCACAAAAACGCATTGCTTTACGTTTACAAATCTACGTTGAATGTGCAAGGAACGCTCGGTAATGAAGTTGTTTTTCAGGGCGACCGACTCGAAGCGGATTACGACGATGTGAGTGGACAGTATTATGGAATTTACTTTCAAGAAGCGCGTCCAAGTTCCATTGAATATGCCATCATAAAAAATGGAACTGCCGGAATCCACCTTTATTCAGAAGATCCAACCAATACAGGATATACGTTGGACTTAAAAAACACAATCATAAAAAATCAGGCGCGTTACGGTGTGTTTATTTATTCGGGAGCGAAAGTAAAAGCCGAAAACTGTATCATTTCTCGAAATGGAACACATGCACTGATTGTTTTGGAAGGTGGTGACTTCAATTTCAATCATTGTGATTTGTTAGGTTATGGGAGTTCACAAAATCCTGCGGTTGGAATAAGTAATTTTTATACTAATTATTCTACCAGCACCACGAATGTAGCTTCCATTAACGAAGGAAAATTTTACAATTGCATCCTAAGTGGAAATCTGGAAACAGAATTAGCAATAGATACAATTCAAATGGCGGGAGTAAATCTGAATTTTGATTTTAAAAACTGCCTGATTAAATCGAAAGATGTTCAAACGGATGCTTTCTTTCAAAACATATTTTGGAACAACAGCCCGATGTTTATTGATGTAAATAAATACGATTTTAAATTCGCTCCATCATCTATTTTGAATGGTAATGGGATTTCAAGTGCAGTTATTACTGATATTTTTGGGAATTCAAGAAACAATCCGCCTGATATTGGTGCGATTGAAAATTAATAATGTTAACTCATCAAAATTTCTAGATATTAAAAAAGCGGACTTTCGCCCGCTTTTGTATTATATCATTTTTTGAACTTACGCGTTTGCGTTCATGTTATCTAAAACATCCATTACGCTTTTTACAGCTTCAGCTGATTCAGCCAACAATGCTTTTTCTGCGTCATTCAATTGAAGTTCGATGATTTTTTCGATACCATTTTTACCCAATACTACTGGTACTCCAAGGTAGATGTTATTCAAACCATATTCACCTTGCAACCAAGCACATACAGGGAAAATTCTTTTTTGGTCTCTGATAATTGCTTCTACCATTTGAGCAGCCGCAGCTCCAGGAGCATACCAAGCAGATGTACCTAACAATTTAACGATTTCTCCACCACCAAATTTAGTTCTTTCGATGATTTCGTTCAACTTGCTTTCTTCGATTAATTCTGTTACTGGAATACCACCAACTGTAGTGTAACGAGGAAGTGGAACCATTGTATCACCATGTCCACCCATCAATACTGCTTGAATATCTTTTGGAGAAACATTTAATTCAGTTGCCAAAAATGCTCTGTAACGTGCTGTGTCCAAAACACCTGCCATACCAAACACTTTACTTGGATCCGTCTTCGCATTCAAATAAGCACAATAAGTCATTACGTCCAATGGATTTGAAACAACCACAATAATTGCGTTTGGAGAATACTTAACGATATTTTCCGTCACGGTCTTAACGATACCTGCATTTGTTGCGATAAGGTCGTCACGGGACATCCCTGGTTTTCTTGGTAAACCAGAAGTAATTACAACCACATCTGAATCTTTAGTGCGTTCATAATCATTTGTGGAACCAACAGTTCTTGAATCATACAAGTTAATTGGGGAAGTTTGCCAGATATCAAGCGCTTTACCTTCAGCAAAACCTTCTTTAATGTCTAACAATACAATTTCATTAGCTATTTCGCGATGAGCTAATACATCTGCGCATGTTGCACCAACATTTCCAGCGCCTACAACTGTTACTTTCATTTGAAACTTTTTTAAGTTATTAAAAGTGAATAAAGAGGCACGAATTTAATTAATTTACTGAAAATTCGGTATTTTTCCGAAATATTTTATGTGATAATTAAAATTCAAGGCAACCATAAAACACACTTATCGTTTCTAAATTGTTGAAAATTGGAGAACAAAGATCATTTAATGGAAATTGTAAAAGGGTGTCTCCGTGGTGAAAGACGTTCACAGGAAGCCTTGTTCAAACAATTTTACGGAAAAATGATGGCAGTATGTTTACGTTACATTAGTGACCGAGACACAGCGCAAGAAGTTCTTCAAGAAGGATTCATAAAGGTCTTTGACAAATTGGAAGTTTTTGATTTCAAAGGTTCACTAGAAGGTTGGATACGGCGAATTGTTGCGAACACCGCAATTGATGCCATTCGTAAAAACAAACGCAATCCTTTTCTAAGTGATCAAGACAATGATTTCAAGCAAGAGGCCGTTAATGAAATGGAGGAAAAAGAAAAATTTCAACTCACTGAGGTAAAAGCAGAAGTTGCAATGGAGGCCATTTCAAAGTTATCACCGGCATACAGAACCGTTTTCAATTTGTATGTTTTGGAAGATTATTCCCATAGGGAAATTGCTGAAATGCTCGGAATCAATGAAGGAACATCAAAATCCAATTTAGCAAAGGCAAAAATGAATTTGCAACGCATATTAAATGAGAAGTTTAAACACATCGAAAAATGATGAAAGACAATATTGAAGAATTGATGAAAAAAGCACTTGAAGGGCAAGAATTGCCTTATGATCCTCAGGCTTGGAATTCGATTAAAAGTAAACTTCCGAAGGCTAAACGCAGAATTAATTTCAAAAAATGGACGACAATCGGTTTCACTGCAACTGCATTAGCTGTATCTGCATTTTTAATTTTTTCACCTAAAGATTCACCTACTACTTCAATTACAAAAAAACAATCAACTGAAAACGATAAGTCTACTTCTATTCAAAAAGCTAGTTCTATTAGCAACGAAAAATCAACGCATACTTCAAATAACATAACTCAAGTAAATTCATATAATGAAGAACAAAAGGAAAAATTCACAACTCCAATTTTAAAAGAGGATTACAATTTGATTCAACAAATCGATGAAAAATATCCAAATATCGTTTATCCAAATGTGACCTCCGATATTATAACAGATGTTACATCAATTTCAGATAACAACCAACAACCAAATTCAGTTGCGTCAAATGATTTGAAATTCCCGATTATCGAAGCTACGTGTCAAGGAGATATTTTTGAATGGTATAATTCTAATTCTACTAGTGTTTTCTTAAAACAACCTAATGGATCAACAATTGAAATCAAAAGCAAAGAGAAATTCAAGCTTCAGTTAACAGAAATCGGAAATTATTCACTAGGAAATAATAACAAAACCAGCTTTGAAGAAAAACTGAAATTTAAGATCAAAGCAAATCCTTCAATGAACTTAGCAATTGAAAACGAATTGAATTACGAAAACGGTTTGCCTATTCTAAAAAGTTCAGTTGAAACTTATGAATCTAGGGTCAATTGGCGTTCAAATAATATTGGTTTTGAAAATGGCGGGAAAACAGCGAATTTACCTGTTTTTAATAAAGGTAGATACGAAATCAGCGCCACAGTTATAAGCGATTTTGGTTGTGTGACTTCTGAAACAAAAATCTTTATATCCCGCGAAGAATATAATTTATTAGCTGTAAATGCATTCAATCCAAATTCATCTGATTACAGAAAGAATACTTTTATTCCTTTTGCATTGACTGTTAGAAACACACCTTTTAGAATGGTCATTTTAGATCCAGATAATGGTGGAGTTATATATGAAACATCGGATGCATCAAATGCTTGGGATGGAATCGATCGGCGAGATGGAAAATTGGTTGCGGCCAATAAGGCTTATATTTGGAAAGTCATCCTTCAAAAGCCTGAGCCGAATGAAAAGTCAGAATACCGAGGTACAATTATTCGTATTCCCTGATTTTAAGATTTGTTAAACGACAGCTTGTTTTGACTTTATTCGCTATTTTTGTTAAACTAAAATGGCAAGTCAAAGTATCATACAGCTCTTACCAGACCACATAGCAAATCAAATTGCAGCTGGTGAAGTAATTCAACGACCGGCTTCCGTGGTAAAAGAAATGGTTGAAAATGCCATTGATGCTGGAGCAAATTCAATTTCTGTGATTATTAAAGATGCAGGAAGAACATTGATTCAAATAATTGACGATGGCAATGGAATGACAGAAAATGACGCAATTCTCTGTTTTCAACGTCATGCAACAAGTAAAATTACCAGTGCTGACGACCTGTTCAAACTCACTACAAAAGGATTTCGAGGAGAAGCACTAGCTTCAATTGCTGCTATTTCACATGTGACACTTAAAACCAGATTTCATAAAGACGCTGAAACAGGCGTTAAAATTGAGGTTGAAGGCAACAACATCAAATCAAATGAAAGTGCTGTTTGTTCAATTGGAAGTTCGTTTGAAGTAAAAAACATCTTTTACAATGTTCCCGCAAGAAGAAATTTTTTGAAATCGGATAACGTTGAATTTGGTCATATTCGTGATGAGTTTGAACGAATCGCATTGGCTCATCCAGACTTAAAGTTCGTTTTATACAACAACGGGAAAGAAGAATACAACTTGAATCCGGGACCGTTAAGAAAACGCATTGTTGATATTTTTGGAAAATCGAGCAATGAACAATTGGTTCCAGTTGAAGAAGAAACAGACATTGTGAAAATCAATGGATACATTGGCAAACCAGAAACCGCTAGAAAAACAAGAGGAGAACAATTTCTTTTTGTTAACAATCGCTTTTTTAAAGACAGTTACTTTCATCATGCTATTTCCAAAGCTTTTGAAGGCTTGATACCTGAAAAAACGTTTCCGTCTTATTTCATATTTTTTGAAATTGATCCGAGCAAAATTGATGTTAACATCCACCCAACGAAAACGGAAATCAAGTTTGAAGAAGATCGTTTTATTTACTCAATTCTATTAAGTAGTATCAAACAAGCATTAGGGAAATATAATGTTTTTCCTACGTTGGATTTTGAAATGGAAACCAGTTTTGACATTCCCAATTCGGTGAGAAAAACGGAACCTGTTGAGCCTCAAATCATTGTTAATCCTCTATTTAACCCATTTGATAATAACACATCCTCAAATTCAAGAGGAACGAAATCAAGTGGTTTATCGAAAGGCATTATTAATCAAGGATTTGGTGGAACAAAAATAACAGACCAAGATTGGGAAAACTTCTATTCTATAAAAAATGAAGAAGTTGTAACAAACAAAGAAATTGAATTTGAGGACGAATTTCAGATTACAGATAACCCGCTTATTATACGAGGAAAGTACTTGATTACTAGTTGCAAATCGGGACTTTTGGTAATTGATTCGAAACGCGCCAAAGAACGCATTGTTTACCAAGCAATAATGGCAGACTTTATTCATCATCCAATTGCTACACAACAATTGCTTTTCCCATT
>CANGLG010000098.1 GCA_947454395.1 Flavobacteriales bacterium | reverse complement strand
GCATTGGAAGTCGGCGGAGTATTGTTTACTGTCACTACAACTTGATCCGTCGCTGTACATCCATTCGATGTATTTGTTGCTGTTACTGTATAAGTAGTGGTAGTAGTTGGATTTGCCGTCGGATTCAATACATTGGTTGCACTCAATCCTGTCGCAGGGGTCCATGAATAAGTTACTCCCGTTACAATCGTTCCTCCTATCTGTTGACCACTGGCATTCTGGGAACAGGTCTTAGTAAAATCACTTCCAGCATCTGCTACCGGTGCAGGTTTGTTAACTGTTACAACAACTTGATCTGATGTAGCACACCCACTTGCCGAATTCGTCGCTGTTAAAGTATAGGTTGTTGTTACCGTTGGATTCGCAGTAGGATTTGAAACATTCGTTGCACTCAAACCTGTTGATGGCGTCCATAAATAAGTTACTCCAGATACTGATGCTGCTCCAATCGCAAAGCCACTTGTATTTTGTGTACATGTAATCGTTCCATCCAAACCGGCGTTTGCAACGGGTAATGTCAAATCAACGGTCACTAAAACTTGATCTGCAGCAGAACATCCATTTGTTGGATTCGTTGCTGTCAAGGTGTAAGTTGTCGTGCTCGATGGATTCGCCGTTGGATTGGGAACATTAGAAGCACTTAATCCAGTTGAAGGAGACCATGAATAGGTTATTCCCGATATTGCTGACATCCCAATCTGTAATCCATTGATATTTTGAGTACATGTCTTGTTGAAATCAGGACCTGCATTAGCTGCTGGCAATGGGTTAACAATTATTGAAACGACATTTGTGTAACTAGAACAAGAAACACCATTTAACAGTGCTGTAACTTTGACTTGATAATATGTTGTACTAGTTATGGTTGTTCCAGGATCGTAACTATTTGATGTTGCACCAGAAATATCAAACCATGGACCTGTTGAATTAGTTGATGATTGCCATTGATATGAGATAGTCCCTCCGGCTGAAGCTGCAGTTGAAAAATTGAAGGCATCTGGATTATCTCCTGAACATTTTGTTTGATTCGCTCCAATTACCCCAGGATTAATATTGTTTACGTTTGCTACAACAATAAACTCATCAGTCGGACAAGTAGCACCTGCAGATGCAGTAACCGTATATGTAGCAGTTTGAGAAATAGATGTTGAATTTGTTATTGTTCCTGAAACATTACTAGCGTTATTGCCTGCTACACCACCAGTCATTCCTCCTGTTACAAGAGGAGCAGACCAACTGTAAGTTGTACCGGGAGGCACTAATATACTTGGAGGGTTGTTACTTGGGGATACAGTAAATTGAGATCCACTGCAAACTGTAACTGAATAATCTGGGATTTGAATTTTTGGATAAACAGTTACAACCAATTGAAAAGTTGTGGTACAAGTCGGATTTGTTCCGGTGGATGCAATAACATTATATGTAACGGTCTGTTGGGTATTGACACCAGAATTTAATGATAGTGTTCCTGTAATTGTACTACCTGAACCTGACACATCACCAGTTAAATTGGTATTATCTGTAACCGTCCATGAATAAGTTGTTCCTGTCGGAACCACAGTTGAAGGAGGATTATTTACCGGTGTGGCATTAAATGTAGAACCAGTACAAATAGCATTTGTTTGAGCAGGAATAATCGGTGCGGGAACTACTAAAAGTGTTTTTGTCATGGTATCATTTCCACAACCTGAATTTTTTACAATTAATCGAATAGTGTATGTACCTGTTTGATTATAAGTAACATTAAACGTAGATGGCCCCGGGTTTGCAGTACTTGATGAACCAAGACTTGATACAGTTGAAGTATTTGTAGTTCCGCTTCCAAAAGCAGCAGGAGAATGATTCCACCATTTATGATAGGTGGTTGAACAAACTCCCGTTGAACTTACTTGAGTTCCGCTTGTTGATATATCGGTATAAGTTACAGTTGTACCTTGACAAACACTGGTTGCACTGGGATTATTCGTAAAATTTGCATCGGGTGATTGACTTATATAAATTGGAGATGGGGACGAATTTGAAGTTCCACAAGAATTTTCCGCTCTAATTTCAACATTATAAGATGGAGCAATACCATTAACACAAGGTTGGAATGCATATTGATTAGTTACTTTTTTAGGATCAAGTGGCAAGTTTGGATAAGCTGCAGTATAGTCTTGATCAAACGAATTGTTTTGGTAATTCCAATCAATTTTGTAAGTAACACCTGGATGCTGATTCGTAAAACCCAAAGAGTAAAGTCCAGGATCACAAGCTAAAGACGATGCTGTTGAAGTTGAAATTGAGGGTGTTCCTATTTGCACATAATAAACCCTGGAAAAAACACAACCCGATGTAAATTCTGTTTTGAAAACTAAATAATAAAACCGACTCGTATTTGGGTTGTATTCATTTTCAATAATTCCTGAGGAGCAATCAGGATTTGAATATGAAGTTGCCAAGTCTGTAATTGTCATTGAGTTGACATTAGCACAATTGACGCTTAAAAGATCCCAATAAATATATTGTGGCGTAGTATTGGGGTTGGGACATATTTTAAATGTGGTTATACCGTCAATAGCAACTGTTGACCAACCATTTCCCGAGGACAAAGAACTTAATCCTAGATTTGGAGAAGAAGCCGGAACACTGGTAGCATTAATTGTAATTGACTTTGTACTTGTCGTTTGACCTGGCGCACTTAACGTTAGTGTTGCTGTATAAGTTCCGGAGGGAAAAGTAACAGGGAAAGGGGTTATTCTATTGTCACTGGAAATTGAAGGTGTTCCGCTTCCAGTAAATTGCCAACTAACCGTTGTAGATGAATTAATACCACTACCCGTTGAAACAAAAGAAAATAAAACCGTCGATCCAGCACAAACATCCAATGTGTTTGTAGTAGTATTAAATTGAGGATTTGTAACAAAATTAGCACTTAACTGTCCCCAATAAACGCTTTGAAACAAAAAAACACCAACAAAAAGTAATAAAAAACGTTTTATTTTACTCTGCACTTTTTTAACTCTAATTTAGATATACATTAACGTTAATTAATTACATTAGGTTGCCGAAAAAATGAAAAAAACAAAAAATTAAATATAAAAATTATTCGTTTTTTGGAATATTTTATACTTATTCGTTTACCAAACGCACAGACTTATTTAATCTATCTAAATGATAGTGAATAAGTTGTATATTTTTTCACTGTTTCTCTAATGACCGACTAAATTAACAATTTTTCCTTTACAAAAAATATACGAACTCTAGCTTTTAATCGATTTAATTCTGAATTTTAAATTATCAGCTTAAAAAACAACAGTAAACGTCAATTTCCCCAAACTTGCGTTCCCTCTGAACAGTTTTTGCAAATGTCTATTTCTTGTCTGTTTTTCAAAACGGATTTTCTGAACGACTTGTATTTTTCTGAAGACCAAATATCATTGAAATTTCTCTCTAAAATCGACCCCAAAACATGTTTGGCATCTTTATCAAAACAACATGGAACCACTTTTCCGTCCCAAGTAAAAACGCTTCCTGACCACATGCGCCAACAGTGATTTCCGGGATTGCCTTTGATTTTATACGTTCCATTATTTTGTCTGATGTAACGCGAATACTTTTCATTTTCCGGCATCAAGGGGTTACCATGTTCGTAATCGTACAATTGTGCGGTTTTTATTCTGACCTCATCGATTCCAATTTCTTTTGCTAATTCAAAAACATGTGGGATTTCATGTTCATTTGGTCGAACAGCTAAAAATTGAAAAATTAAATGAGGAGTTTTTGAATTGAGCTTATTTTTTGCTTTTACTAAATATTTACTGGCCTCCAAAACCTTTTCCAATTTGCCATGAACGCGGTATTGCTCGTATGTTTCCTGCGTCAAACCATCTACTGAAATTATTAAACGATCCAAACCTGAATTTACTATTTCCAGCGCTTTATTTTCGTCAATGAAATGCGCATTGGTTGAAGTCGCTGTGTAGATTTTGGCTTTTTTTGCCTGCTTAATTAAATCTAAAAATTGCGGATGCAAAAATGGTTCGCCTTGAAAATAATAATTGATATAAAAAACAGATTTTCTAAGCTGATTGAGCATTTCTTTATGTAAGGCTAAATCTATTTTTCCTATTGGTCTTGTAAATTGTTTTAATCCACTTGGACACTCTGGACAGCCCAAATTACATGCTGTTGTTGGTTCAATACTCAATGAAAAAGGCTTTCCAAAAAAAACAGATATTCTTGAAATACGCGATATCCAGAAACTGATTTTCAACAAAATTAAATTCCAGATTCGAGCAACTGAAAGATGATTTATTATATTGAAAGAATCCCTGAATCTGGACATAGTGCGAAATTAGTTTTTTTTAATTCCATAACTAAGCACTACTTAAACTTTGTTCATTTCTTTCTTTCCGAAAAGAAAAAATTAATTAGGAAAAAAATATCTTTGTTCTTCAAAAATTGCAACATGCAAATAATTTTAAATCATCAGCAAATACAGCAAAAAATTACACGACTTGGTCACCAGATTTTAGAAAATTGTTTTGAAGAAGAAACCATTTTTATCGGTGGAATTTCTGGAAACGGCTCCAGATTAGCTAAGAAGCTTTCAGAGATTATTCAGAAAAACTCTGAAATTGAAGTCGTTTTTTTTGAAATCAATGTGAATAAAGAAGAACCTTGGAGTGAACCTATTCAATTGAGTATAGATGAAAAAATGATTAAAAAAGGTTTCATTATACTAGTTGACGATGTTGTAAATTCAGGCAAAACAATGCAATACGCCTTGATGAAATTTCTGGAACAAGCAACGAAAGCAATAAAAACAGTGGCTTTGGTTGATCGTCAGCACAGACGTTATCCAATTAAAACTGATTTTGTTGGACTTGGTTTGTCCACAACTTTGAAAGATCGCGTAGAAGTAGAATTGAATGAAACTGACTCAAAAGCATATTTGATATGAATCGAATTACAGAATCCAGTTCCAAATACAATGATTTGGAAAAAATGTCAACCGGTGATTTGCTTCTAAACATCAATAAAGAAGACCAAACTGTTCCGCTAGCAATTGAAAAAGAAATTTTGGCAATTGAAGCATTCGTTGAAGCTTGTTTGCCACGAATGAAATCGGGTGGACGACTTTTTTACATGGGTGCCGGTACGAGCGGACGTCTTGGAATTGTAGACGCCAGTGAATGTCCACCTACTTTTGGTATTGAGCATGGAATTGTAATAGGAATTATTGCAGGAGGTGACACAGCTATTCGACGCGCAGTTGAGTTTGCAGAAGATGACCGCGAACAAGGTTGGAAAGATTTACAAGCGTTTAATGTTAATTCGAACGATACAGTAGTTGGAATAGCGGCATCTGGTTCCACGCCCTATGTTTTAGGAGCACTTGAAAAAGCAAAATCAAATGGAATTTTAACTGGCGGGATCTCGTGTAACCCGGACTCTCCCCTAGCCCAACTAGCTGAGTTCCCTATAACGCCCGTTGTAGGACCAGAATTTGTGACAGGAAGTACTCGAATGAAATCCGGCACAGCACAAAAACTTGTGTTAAATATGATTTCTACCTCCTTGATGATAAAACTTGGACGCGTGAAAGGCAATAAAATGGTCGACATGCAATTGAGCAACAATAAATTGGTTGACCGAGGAACGCGTATGGTTGCCGATGAGTTGAAAATTGACTATGATTTGGCGGCAGAACTTTTAAACAAATATGGTTCTGTTCGAAATGCTGTTGACAATTACAAAAAAAATTAAAATGACACAATTTGACCCAAACGGCGTTGGAATCGCCAATGGAAATATTTTTGGATTTCCTTACACTGAAAATGAAGCTGACATTGTAATTATTCCAATCCCCTGGGATGCGACAGCTTCTTATGGAAAAGGTACAAGCAATGGTCCTGAAGCAATATTAGAAGCATCAACACAATTGGATTTTTATCATCCGGAACTTGAACAAGCTTACAACACCAAAGTTTACATGTCGCCTATTTCAAAAGAATGGAAGGAAATCAATGACATTTGTTGCGAAAAGGGAATGCGGTACATCCATTTCTTGGAAGAAAACGGAGAAGAAAAAGCATTAGCAAAATTCAGTGAGGACGTGAATGAAATCAATGAAGCACATGAAGCTTTGCGAATCAATTTGAAAGAACGAAGTATATCATTAATTGAATCCGGAAAAATTCCGGCTGTACTTGGTGGCGAACATTCAACTCCACTAGGTTTACTTGAAGCTTTAAACGAAAAATATTCAGATTTTGGAATTCTGCAAATTGACGCACATGCCGATTTGAGAGATGCTTACGAAGGATTCCAGCAATCACATGCCAGCATCATGTTCAATGTTTTGAAAAGGTGTAAAAACATGTCGAAATTGGTACAAGTCGGCATCCGAGATATTTCTGAAAGAGAAGTTGAACTTTCTGCAGAAAACAATCGAGTTTCCACTTTTTATGATTGGCAATTGAAAAATGAAAGTTACAATGGAAAAACATGGGCAAATCAAGTTGATGAGATAATCAAGGAACTTCCCGAAAACGTTTACCTTTCATTTGATATTGACGGATTGAAGCCCGAACTTTGTCCAAACACAGGAACGCCTGTTGCGGGTGGATTTGAACTTCAAGAAATCAGTTTTCTGTTCTTTAAATTGGTGGACTCAGGCAAGAAAATCATTGGTTTTGACTTAAATGAAGTTGCACCTGGAAATGAAGGTGATTGGGATGCAAACGTTGGCGCAAGAGCTTTGTGGCAATTGGTTTGCGCAACTGAAAAAAGTCGAAGAGCGAAAAAATAAACGGATTAACACCCAAACGAAGCAAGCGAAATCACATTGATACCGTCGTTTCGTGTATAGCTAATTCCTGTACCTGTAATGATATTTAGTGATTTTGGCAAAGAAACTTTTTGTTTGTCCAAAATGGAAACAAATTTATTCAAACTTACAGCTGCCTCTTCAATTCGACCAGTTCCAAGTTTTATTTCAAAAGCACACCAATCACCATTGTATTTCTGAACGATGGCATCTACCTCTAAACCACTTGAATCGTGGTAATGATAAACTTTGGCATCATTTACTTGCGCATATACTCGTAGTTCATGCGTAACGAGGGATTCAAATAGAAATCCTGTAAATTTCAAATTATTCAATAATGATTTTTTGTCAATTCCTAATGCAGCGACCGCCAATGCAACATCTGTAAAATGACGTTTGGGTGCTTTACGTAACGAAGAAGAGGAACGAATATGTGTATTCCACGCAGGCTGATTTTCTGTAATCATCAATCTGTCCAGTGCGTCAAGATAGTCGTAAATGGTTGGACGTGAAATCTCTGAATTATCCTTTTCACGAATATCAGACTCCAAAGTTTTTATTTCCACCATGGTCGCAACATTCCTTGAAAGTGAACGCAGTAAATTACGAACTTTCACAGGGTCTCTTTTTGTATTTGAAACCCGACTCATATCCACTTCTGCGAGCAAATCAATATAAGCACGATTTAAATCATTTGCCTGTCGGATACTTTTACCCATCAAAGCCGGAAAACCTCCCATAATAATGCGTTCAACAATAAATTCCAAGTCGGTCGGTTCATCGTAAATGTCAATTTTAGCACCTTCAAATAGAGATTTCAAACTAATTTTTCCAGTTGAAAAACCTAATTCTTGCCAACTCATAGTACGCATGTCCAAAATTGTAAAACGACCTGCACCGGAATGCATTTTGATACTTTCTTCCGGATTTGCCGAACCTGTCAGAATAAATTGAGCTGTTTGCTTACGATTATCAACTTCATGACGAACGTAATTCCAAATTTTTGGATATTCCTGCCATTCATCAATGAGTCGGGGAGTTTCACCGAGCAATAAACGCTCTGGGGCAGTTTCCATCAAAAGAGGAACTTGCGCATTTTGGTCCATTTTTAAAATACTCTTTGAAAACTGCTTTGCTGATTCAGTTTTACCACAAGCTTTCATACCACGAATTAATAATGCACCTGCAGAATCCAGTTTTCGAATCAATTCTTT
>CANGLG010000097.1 GCA_947454395.1 Flavobacteriales bacterium | reverse complement strand
TGAACTTTTTAACTATCACGCTTGTGTTGTGACCTCCAAAACCAAATGTGTTGGATAAGGCTACATTAACAACTCTTTTTTGTGCTTTATTGAAAGTAAAGTTGAGTTTCGAATCCAACTCCGGATCATCGTTAAAATGATTAATTGTTGGAGGAATAATATCGTTTTGGACAGCCAAGACACATGCAATAGCTTCTATCGCTCCTGCAGCACCAAGCAAGTGACCTGTCATTGATTTTGTGGAACTAATATTTAAGTTATAAGCATGCTCTCCAAAGACTGATTGAATCGCCTTAACCTCAGCAACATCACCAAGAGGAGTTGATGTTCCGTGAACGTTAACATAATCAATTTCGTAAGGGTTCATTTCTGCATCTTCCAATGCGGCAATCATCGTATTTCGAGCCCCTATACCATCAGGATGTGGAGCCGTCATATGATAAGCGTCACCTGACATACCACCACCTATTACTTCTGCATAAATTTTTGCACCTCTTCGAATAGCATGCTCATACTCTTCAAGTATCAAGGCACCTGCTCCTTCGCCAAGAACAAAACCATCACGCTCTGCATCAAACGGACGAGATGCTGTTTCAGGTGAATCGTTTCGAGTGGAAAGTGCTTTAAGCGCATTAAAACCACCCATACCCATTTCGTTAACTGCAGCCTCTGAACCACCTGTTACGATAGCATCAGCTTTGCCTAAACGAATAAGATTGAACGCATCTATTATCGCATTTGTTGAAGACGCACAAGCAGAAACTGTTACATAATTTGGTCCTCTCAAACCAAATTTTATGGAGATATGACCCGCTGCAATGTCTGCAATCATTTTTGGTATAAAGAAAGGATTGAATCTTGGAGTACCATCTCCTTCAAAAAAAGCTTTTGCCTCGTCTTGAAAAGTTTTCAATCCACCTACACCTGAGCCCCAGATAACACCGATGCGATCTAGGTTAGGATTTGATTCAATAAGTGCAGAATCTGCCATAGCCTCAGTGGCTGATACTATGGCATACTGCGAAAATTGATCGAGCTTGCGAGCTTCTTTTTTGTCAATGTGATTTTCTACATTGAAATTTTTCACCTCACAAGCAAATTGTGTTTTGAAGAGTGAAGCATCAAATAACGTAATTGGAGCAGCACCGCTTTTCCCCGCGATCAAAGCTTCCCAATATTCGTTCAATGAATTACCAATGGGCGTCAATGCACCCATACCTGTTACAACAACTCTTTTTAATTGCATAGTTTTCGAGAAAGAATCAACGATTACTTCGCGTTACTTTCGATGTAAGCGATAGCGTCACCAACTGTTTGGATACCCTCGGCTTTATCATCCGGAATAGAAATGTTGAATTGCTTTTCAAATTCCATAATTAACTCAACAGTGTCCAATGAATCGGCACCTAAGTCATTTGTGAAGCTCGCTTCGTTTGTTACTTCACTTTCTTCAACATTCAGTTTATCAACGATTATCGCGATAACTTTAGCTTTGATTTCTGACATTTTATTTAATTTAAAGGTTTCAGCTTGCAAAGAAAAAAACAAACATTCAAATAACAAAATAAATCTGGATAATTTATTAACATTTCGCAAAGCAATCTCTAAATTTGCCGAGTGAAAAACAAAGTTCAAATAGCTATTTTTATATCTGGCAAGGGAACCAATGCGTTAAACTTAATTCGATATTTTAAAAATCACTCAAAAATTAGTGTGGATTTAATATTCTCAACTCGACCAAATGAGGCAATTGAGAAGATATCGTCGGAGGTTGGAATAAGTTTTATTCATTATTCTCCAGATATGGGTGATTGGCATGAGGTAGCACTGAAGGCTTGTAATGATTTTCAAATCGATTTTATTGTACTTGCCGGTTTTTTGAAAAAAGTAACACCTTCCATAATAGCGGCTTATCCGAATCGAATTATAAACATTCATCCGTCTTTGTTGCCAAAATTTGGAGGAAAAGGCATGTATGGAAAGCATGTGCATGAAGCAGTTATCGCTTGCGGTGAAAAAAAATCAGGAATTACAGTTCATTTCGTAAACGATGCATTTGACGAAGGAGAAATTATTGCACAGTATGATACCATTGTCTACGTAAACGAAACCCCTGAATCATTAGCTGAGAAAATCCATAAACTAGAAATGGAGTTTTTTCCGAAAGTGTTGGAAAAAGTTATCGAATAAAATTAATTATTGTATCGCTTTTTCAAGCAACTGTCCAAACCACCAGCAATCTTCAAATGAATTATACAATGGTGCAGGGGCAATACGGATAACATTGGGTTCGCGCCAGTCAGCAACAACACCTAAATCACTCAAGGCATCGAAAAGAGCTTTACCTTGTCCTAAAGCCATAATTGATAATTGGGCTCCGCGTTGTTTTTTATCTCTTGGGGTGATAAGCTCAAAAGTACATTTTTCTTTGTTTCTTTCTGAAATGGAATCAATTACAAATTCCAAGTATGCAGTCATTAAGTCTCTTTTCGTTCCAATTGCTTCCATACCGGCCTGATCAAAAATATCAACGGCGGCTAAATGCGCAGCCATTCCTAAAACGGGAGCATTACTCAATTGCCAGCCTTCTGCTCCGGTCATCGGTTGAAATCCAGGTTCCATGAGGAATCGCTTTTCTTTGTTGTGCCCCCACCAACCCGAAAAGCGTGGTAAATTCGGATTGTTTGCGTGATGTTCATGTACAAAAATTCCTGAAACACCACCCGGAGAAGAATTCAAATATTTATAACCGCACCAAGCGGCAAAATCAACGCCCCAATCATGCAATTTCAGGTTGATATTCCCGGCCGCATGTGCTAAATCAAATCCAACAACAGCGCCAACTTTGTGCCCTGCTTTCGTTATTGTTTCCATATCAAAAAGCTGTCCGGTGTAATAATTTACTCCGCCAATCATCACCAATGCCAATTCATCTCCTAATTCATCAATTTTTGAAAGAATGTCTTCTAATCGAATGAGTTGTTCGCCTTCACGTGGAGAAACTTCTACTAATTGTTCAGTTGATAGACCATGAAATTTTACCTGAGACTCCAAAGCATACTGATCGCTTGGAAATGCTTTTGCTTCACACAGAATTTTTGTTCTCTTTCCTTGAGGACGATAGAACGAAACCATTAATAAATGCAGGTTTGTAGTCAAAGAGTGAGTCACAACAACTTCAATCGGTTTTGCACCAACAATTTTAGCAACTTTTTCTGTTAGATTTTCATGATAAGAAAACCATGGTCTTCGGGACAAAAAATGACCTTCAACACCGTATTTTGCCCAATCTTCCAACTCTTCTTGAATGTATTTAGCAGTTGACTTTGGTTGAAGTCCCAAAGAATTTCCGGTGAAATAACGAACTTCATTACTGTGAAATGTTGGAAAATGAAACGCTTCTCGAAAGGATTTCAATGGATCTTGCTGGTCTAAGTTACGAGCAAATTCTAGTGTGTTTTCAAACTTCATAAACGGTGGATAATTGCTAATTTTGTAATCGAGTACAAATATAATTAAGAAATGATGACACAAGAAGGCATTGATAGGTCAGTTTCACAAGAGCTGTTTAATGAATCAAAAAATTATTTCCCTGGAGGGGTAAATTCTCCTGTTAGGGCTTTCAAATCTGTGGGTGGAACGCCATTGTTCATCAAACGAGGTGATGGACCTTATATTTGGGATGAAGATGACAATAAGTTTATTGATTTTTGTTGTAGTTGGGGGCCGCTAATTTTAGGACATAATGACCCACAAGTTTTTGATTCTATTGTCCAAACTTTGAAAAACGGAGCTAGTTTCGGTGCACCTACAAGAAAAGAAAACGAACTTGCAGCATTTATTTTGGAAAGAATTCCGTTTATCGATAAACTGCGTTTTGTTAGTTCTGGTACAGAAGCTGTGATGTCTGCTATACGTTTGGCGAGAGGATATTCAGGAAAAAATAAAATTGTAAAATTTGATGGTTGTTACCACGGACATGTGGACGCCTTATTGGTAAATGCTGGAAGTGGGTTGGTTACTTTTGGAACTTCTTCAAGTGCCGGAGTGCCGGAATCTTTTGCTAAAGAAACATTGGTATTACCTCTAAATGATTTAGAAGCGCTTAAATCATGTTTTGAAACGTATGCTGATGATATTGCTTGTGTTATTATTGAGCCAGTTCCAGCAAACAATGGCCTTTTGCTTCAAGATAAATCATTTTTAACTGAATTAAGAACACTTTGCACGAAATACAATGTATTATTGATTTTTGACGAAGTAATTTCAGGTTTTAGAGTGGCATTCGGTGGCGCTGCAGAGCTTTATGGAATTACACCAGATATTGTTACGTATGGAAAAATAATTGGTGGAGGCTTACCGGTAGGAGCTTATGGAGCAAAAAAGGAAATTATGCAATTTGTTTCCCCAGATGGACCCGTTTATCAAGCAGGAACACTTTCGGGAAATCCGGTAGCAATGGCAGCTGGACTTGCCCAACTCAAAAGATGCGCAGAAGATAACTTCTACGTTGATTTGCAGGCAAAAACTAAGGCTTTTGTAGAAAAGATTAATTCTTACTGCGCACAGAATAATTTTCCATTAGAATTGGTTTCAATCGGTTCAATTTTTTGGTTTTCATTTAACGGAAAAAAGCGTATTACCGCCTCAAGTCAAATAAATCCAGATATGAGTAACTTTAATAAATTACACAATTATCTTTTGAATGTTGGAGTATATTTTGGGCCGAGTGGTTACGAAGTAGGGTTTGTTTCTGAAAAACATCGTGAAGAACATTTGAACGAAACTTTTATAAAAATTTCCGCAGGATTAAAGTCAATTTTTACTTAAAACAATTTAACATTTTATATGTTTTATTATGTAAGCATAACAATACTGAAAAATTATTTCAGTAAATTTGCTTGGTTTTCAATTCAAATCTGACCTGAATTGATTTTATTTATTAATTGATTTTATTACTTTGATTATGCAGCACAAAGGAGAAATCTTAGAAAAAGCAGTTAGAGAAAGTGGGATGCCACTAACGAAACTGACGAAAAAATTAAACAGAAGTAGACGTTGGATTTACAATGCGTTTGAGAATCCAAATGTTTCAATTGATTACATTTTAGAAATTGGAAAAATCATTCATCATGATTTTTCAGAAGACATCGCGGAATTGAAAAAATACCGTACAATGGCAGCTTTTATGCACCTAGAACATGTATCTGAAAACGAATCCGATGAAAAACAAGGTGTAGATTATTGGAAAAACAAGTATGTTAAATTACTTGAAAAGTACAATCAATTGCTTGAAAGAGGTTTATCCTAGTCCAATTTCCGAAACTATTTATTTGTAGTTTTGGAAAATGATTTTAGTTACTGGAGCTACTGGATTATTGGGAAGTCATTTATTAACTGAACTTGTTCCTTTTCACGAGAAAGTAAGGGCGTGTTATAGAAATGAATCCAAAATAAATCAGGTTCGTCAGGTATTTCATTATTATTTTAAAGATAAATCGGATTTTCTGTTCAATAAAATTGAATGGGTAAAGTCCGATTTACTTGTTTTAAACGATCTTAAAGGATTATTTCAAGGAATCGATTATGTTTATCATTGTTCTGGAAAAGTTTCCTTTTTCAAATCAGACTTTAATTCATGTTTCAAGCAAAATAGAGATGTAACAGCAAACATTGTCAACTTTTGTTTATTGAATAATGTAAAAAAACTTTGTTATGTCAGTTCAACAGCAGCTATTGGATCAAACTCCATGGGAATTACTGATGAATCCCATAAATGGGAAAATGGACAAACAATTAGTGGTTATTCGGTTTCCAAATTTTCAGCAGAAAAAGAGGTTTGGAGAGGAATAGAAGAAGGACTGAATGCAGTAATAATCAATCCATGTGTTATTTTAGGTCCTGGAAATTGGGATGAGTCTTCTTTAACTATTTTTCGAACAGCCTCAAAAGGAATATCTTTTTTTCCATCTGGTCGGAATGCCATTGTAGATGCGCGTGATGTCGCAAAATCAATGCGTCTATTGATGGAATCCGAAATTTCTTCTGACCGATTTTTATGTACTGGAGTCAATTTATCTTTTAAAACACTTTTCTCGGAATTGGCAATTTTATTTGGAAAAAAATCACCATCAATTGGTGCTCCTCGATGGTTAGCAATTTTAACTGCATATCTATCAGAAACAGTTAGTAAAATTTCTGGACGGAAAAGAGGCCTCTCTGTCGAAACTGCTTATTCAGCTTATAAAAACATTGAATACAACAATTCCAAACTTAAGAAAGCCATTTCTATTGAATTTCACTCGTTGCAAGAGACACTTTCAAATGCATTCGATGGGAAAACAAAATAGCTTTTCGTTTGTCTAAATGGCTTAATCATATAATGTTTAAAAAGGAAACCATACTTATTGTTATTTTGATAGTTTTTTATTCTGTAGGAATAGTCGGAACTCATATCAAAGCATATCAAAGTGATTTTTTCAGCCTTTCATATTTTAATTTGTTATTGTCTTTTATCATTTTACTTTTGGCTCGAAAGGAAAATAAAGTTGCCTTTCTGTTTTTTTTAGTTTTTAGTTTTGTCGTTGGAATGTCTGTTGAGTTGATTGGAGTACACACGGGATTACTATTCGGAAATTACCATTACGACAACAACCTTGGCATTAAATTCTTTGAAGTTCCATTGGTAATTGGCTTAAATTGGGGCGTATTAACTGCAATTTCTGCCTCAGTAGTAAATCGCTTTTTTGAAAAAACCAGTTTGAAAATTGTTTTTGGATCCGTTCTTATGACATCCTTTGATTTTTTAATGGAGCCGGTGGCAATAAAATCAGGTTTTTGGACGTGGGCTGATGGAGAAATACCACTTTATAATTATGTTTGTTGGCTGTTTGTTTCACTAGTTCTTCAAAGTGTATTCGTGAAATTCAAGCTGTCAGAAACGAACAAAGTCAACAATGTGTTGTTATTTATGATGACTATTTTTTTTATAACGCTTAACGTTTTTTAAAATGTATTGGTGGGGTCCTTTTTTATTGTTATTTACTTTCTTAGCCATGGAATTTATGGCTTGGGCAACGCATAAATTTCTAATGCATGGAACAATGTGGTATTTTCACAAGGACCATCATCAAATTGAACCGGGATTCTTTGAAAGAAATGATGTTTTTTTTCTAATATACGCAATTCCTTCCTGGCTTTGTATTATGCTGGGAATGATGTATCAAAACTACGTTCCTGTTTGGATTGGTTTTGGTATCGCTGCATACGGATTTGCTTATTTTCTTGTTCACGATGTATACATTCATCGCCGATTCAAGTGGTTAAGAGACATCGATCACCCTTATTTTTATGCTATTAGAAAAGCGCACAAAGTCCATCACAAGCATACAGGAAAAGAACATGGAGAATGTTTTGGAATGTTGATTGTCCCGCCTAAATTTTACAAAGAGGCCAAGAAATCATACGTGCGAAAAGCGGTGCAAAAATGAGTTTGTACGGTTGGGTAATATTAATTTCTTTTGTTGGACCTTTGGCCTTAAGCTTTGACAAAAAAGTTCATTTTTATACATTCTGGAAACCATTATTTATTAGTTTTTTAGCCGTTGGAATTCCTTTTTTATTATGGGATGAGCTTTTCACAAGGACTGCTGTTTGGGGTTTCAACCCTAAATATTTAGCTGGAATCTTTTTTGGACATTTACCACTTGAGGAAGTTTTGTTTTTTTTGGTTGTTCCCTACAATTGTATATTTATACATGAGGTATTGAAGTCCTATTTCCCAAATATTGAATTGAAAAGAATTTCAAAAGTATTTGCTCTTTTTTTTATTATTTCTTCCGCCATCTTAGCAATTTTGTATTTCGATAATTACTACACCCTTGCTGCCTGTGGATTATCATTGTTATACACATTGCTGGCTGTTCAACGAAAATTTAGTTGGTTTTCAAGTTTTGTTTTTACCTATTTGGTTTGTTTGATTCCTTTTTTAATTGTTAATGGCATTTTAACGGGAGGATTTACACCAGAACCGATAGTTTGGTAT
>CANGLG010000096.1 GCA_947454395.1 Flavobacteriales bacterium | reverse complement strand
TCGATAATAACCTCCGAAATTATTAATCACTGCAGTCATGTATTCCAACGGGAAGTATGCTTTCAAATAAAGACTTTGATAACTTTCAACTGCATAAGAAGCCGAATGTCCCTTTGAAAATGCATAACCGGCAAAACTTTCAATCTGACGCCAAATATCCGTCGTCAACTTTTCGTCATACCCTTTCTTCTTACAATTGGTAAAAAATGAATCTTTCACAAATAAAAACTCTTCACGCGAGCGAAATTTTCCTGACATTCCTCTCCTCAACACATCCGCTTCAGCTAGAGACAAACCGGCGAAATGATGTGCTACTTTAATCACGTCTTCCTGATAAACCATAACACCATACGTTTCTGGCATAATTGCAAGCATTGCGGGATGTGCTTCTTTTCTCCTTTCCGGATTTTTATGCCTCAAAATATACTCACGCATCATACCAGATTGAGCCACACCCGGACGAATTATTGAACTTGCAGCCACCAATTCCAAATAAGTACGAACATTCAATTTCATCATCAACATGCGCATGGCTGGAGATTCCACATAAAAACAACCTAAAGCTTTTGCATCCAACAACAATTGTTCAATTCGTTTATCTTTCTTAAAAAAGTTCAAATCGTGAATATCATGTGGTTGAACTTCCGGTTGATTATAAGCTATTATTTCGAGGCATTCCTCAATTTTCCCCAAGCCGCGTTGACTTAAAATATCAAATTTAAACAAGCCGACATCCTCAGCTTCCATCATTGAGAATTGCGTTGTTTTATAACCTTTAGGAGGAAGAAAAGTAGATGAAAAGTAAGTAATTGGATGCTCACTTATTACAATCCCACCAGAATGAACACTTAGATGTGACGGCATTCCTTCAATTAACCGGCTGTATTTCAAGACAAGCTTTGAAATTTCATCCAATTTATTAAAATTAAATTTCCCGCTATTGATTAAATCTATTTCGGACTTAGGCATTCCAAACACTTTTCCTAATTCACGCACTGCTGCTTTATATTGAAAAGTATTGTAGGTGCACAACCAAGCCGAATTGGGAAATTTCTGAAAAATATAACGAACAACATCATCACGATCTTTCCACGAAAAATCAATATCAAAATCAGGTGGGTTTTTGCGATATAGGTTGATAAAACGTTCGAAATATAAATCCAATTCAAGTGGATCGACATCCGTAATTCTAAGTAAATAAGCCACAATACTATTCGCTCCACTTCCTCGACCAACATAAAAATAGTTTTTTGAACGGGCATAAGAAGTGAAATCCCATGTTATTAGGAAGTAAGACAAATACTGCTTTTTGGTAATAATATCAATTTCTTTATCAATCCGCGACCTAATTTCTTCTGTAACAATTGGATACCTGAATTTCAAGCCCTCTTCACACAATTGTCTGAGTAAGTGAATGTCATCTTGCTGTGATGCCTTGTACGAATAAGGATTTTGAGGCTGAGCATCATCTCCAAAACTAAAGTCAACTTGACAAGTTTCAAACAATGAAAAAGTGCGTTGTAATAATTCCGGGTGTAACTCAAATGCTTTCTCTAGTTCAATCTTGGATATAAACTTTTCATTTTCATTTGTCTGGTGTTCTTTGGAAAGTTTTGAAAGTAAAGTATTGTTTGCAATCGCCCTTAAAAGCCGATGTGTATTAAAATCTTTTTTTGAACAAAAGGTCATCGGTTGTAAAACAAGCAGTTTACTTGCATCAACATTTCTGTATTTATAATTTAAGTTAATTAATTCATCTAATTGAATTTCAATATACTCATTAGTTAATAAATTTGTTTTTCCTATTGAAATCGGGTAACAAACAATGCAATTTTCAAAAACAGGAAATGAATCAGGAAAATCTTTTTCTGATTGCAAATGATAAGAAAGAAAGTTATTTAATTCGTGAAATCCAGCATTATTTCTTGTAATAATAGTTCCCTTTATTTCCATCCCATTTCTGATTTCTGCACCTACAATTGGCTGAATACCTTTCTTTTTTGCAGCACGAATAAAAGCCAATGCAGAACCGGTTGTATTAATATCAGCCAAAAAAACACTGAGATAACCTGAGTCGAAAGCCCATTCGACAATTTCTTCCGGTGACAGAATTCCATATTTCAAACTGAAATGAGAATGCGTTTTCAAAATTTAATACTGATTTTGTAAGAAAAAGAGGGAAATAAAAAATTAGAACTAAAATACCAATTTTGAAGTTAAAAAACAACCTAATAAGTTCGAAATAATTAAAAAAATAATGAATGATTTTCTTTGAAACCAATACAATTATTCAAATTTAAAATGTGAATTTGTAACGACTGCAAATGCTGTAAATCAAGCTTTTTCTTCTACAAATCAAAGCCTTTTAACCCTATCTAACTTTGTATTTAGAATTCATTTGAACTAAAATTCAAGGTTATGAAAAAACACATACACAACTCAATTTTAGGGTTTTTGGTAATTTATCTACCACTAATTCTATTCGGACAAACGGCTCCATCACTCGGGTCGCTCACCAACTACTCTATTTTCACTTCTAATGGAAACATTTCAAACAATGGAAACTCCATTATTATTGGAAATATCGGAACAAATTCAGGAAGTATCTCCGGTTTTACGTATAATGTAAACGGACAATTTCATGATACGGATGGCTCCTCTGCCACTGCTGCTTCCGATCTCACAAGCGCATTTAATAATTTAAATGCTCAAGTTGCGACTTCTTTCCCTGGGAATTCTCTAGGGAGTGGTCAGGTATTAACTCCTGCTGTTCATTCCATTACGGCAGCAGCAACTATAAATGGAAATTTAATTCTGGACGGGCAAGGAAATCCTGGGGCATGTTTCATTATTCAAATTTCAGGAAACCTAATTGCAAACACATCTACAAGAGTTATTCTATCGAATGGAACACAAGCATGTAATGTCTTTTGGAAAATCAATGGAACGACAACCTTAAATAGCGGTGCGATTTTCAAGGGAAATATCCTCAGTAATGATAACATTACAATAGGTATTCAAACGAATTTGGATGGTCGCGCTTTAACGAAAAATGGAACAGTTATTACGAATCAGATAAAAGCCTTTATACCTGTTGGTTGTGGAATGTCAGAATTGACAGGTCCTAATTATCCGAATGTGGGATCTTTGGGCTGTTTCTCGATTTTTAATGACAACGGAACTATTAAAAACACTGGTACAACGACAATTACAGGTGATGTTGGTACAAACAGTGGTATCGTGGATGGTTTTGATACTTCAGGTGTTAACGGCATGATTCATTACGTTCCGGATACTTGGACAGTTCAAGGTGTTATTGATAATCAAGCTTTATTTAGTGAATTAAATGCCGTAACGTGTGACATTGAACTTCTAGAACCCAATTTGTTAGGTTATGGATTACATTTAACACCTCACACTTATTGTCTTGGTTCAAATACTCACTTGTCAGATACGCTTTATTTCGATGCGCAAGGAAATCCTGACGCCGTTTTCATCATGCAGGTTGGTGGTAATTTTGATGCTAACTCTTATTCCAATGTTGTATTATTGGATAGTGCCCAGGCTAAAAATATCTTTTGGGTTATTGGTGGAAATGTTGGTATTCAGCCATTTTCAATTTTTCGAGGAACAATAATCGCTGCAAATGGAGCAGAAACGATTTTGGAAAATGTGTTTATTGAAGGACGTCTGCTTTCCCACGGCGGAGCTATTAAAACAAAAAATGTAAATATTGTTCTAAACGAAACACCAAACATCATAACTCCAGATGGCCCATTGACTTTTTGTCAAGGGGATTCTGTGGTATTAACTGCTCCTGAAAGTCCAACTTTCCTCTGGTCAACGGGTGCAACTACTCAATCAATAACTGTTTTTACTTCAGGTAGATATTCGGTTCATGTCATTGCTCCATGTAATAATATGGCTTCAAATATTCATGTTGACGTAAACGTAATACCTGCTCCATTTTATCAAGTAAATCTTTCTATATGTCTAGGTGATAGTGTTTTGATTAATGGCGTTTATAGAAAAACTACCGGTAATTATGATCAAACTTTTCCAATGCCTTACGGTTGCGACTCGGTTTTTAGAACAACTTTAACTGTAAATCCAGTCAAATTGACAAACCTAACAGCCGCAATCTGTCAAGGAGAAAGCATTTTGTTGGGAGGAGCAAGTCAAACGACAGCTGGAATTTACTACGATACACTTACAACAAACAAAGGCTGTGATTCAGTTTTGAGAACTACGTTGACTGTAAATCCAGTTTATTTAACCAATCTAACGGCTGAAATCTGTCAAGGAGAAAGTATTTTGTTAGGAGGATCAAATCAAACGACTGCTGGAATTTACTTTGATACACTTGCAACAAACAAAGGCTGTGATTCAGTTTTAAGAACCACGTTAACCGTAAATCCAATTTATTTAACGAACCTAACTGCAGAAATCTGTCAAGGAGAAAGCATTTTGTTGGGAGGCGCAAGTCAAACCACTGCAGGAATTTACTTTGATACACTTTCAGCAAACGAAGGTTGTGACTCCGTTTTGAGAACTACATTGACTGTAAATCCAGTTTATTTGACAAATCTAACTGCTGAAATCTGCCAAGGAGAAAGCATTTTGTTGGGAGGATCAAATCAAACAACAGCTGGAATTTACTTTGACACACTTTCAACAAACAAAGGCTGTGATTCAGTTTTGAGAACCACGTTGACTGTAAATCCAATTTATTTGACGAACCTAACAGCTGAAATCTGTCAAGGAGAAAGCATTTTGTTGGGAGGAGCAAGTCAAACGACCGCTGGAATTTACTTTGACACACTTTCAACAAACAAAGGTTGTGATTCTGTTTTGAGAACTACATTGACTGTAAATCCAGTTTATTTGACAAATCTAACTGCTGAAATCTGTCAAGGAGAAAGCATTTTGTTGGGAGGATCAAATCAAACCACAGCTGGAACCTACTTTGATACCTTATCAACCAACAAAGGCTGTGATTCTGTTTTGAGAACCACGTTGACTGTGAATCCAGTTTATTTGACTAACCTAACAGCTGAAATCTGTCAAGGAGAAAGCATTTTGTTGGGAGGCGCAAGTCAAACCACTGCTGGAATCTATTACGACACACTTTCAACCAACAAAGGCTGTGATTCAGTTTTGAGAACTACGTTGACTGTAAATCCAATTTATTTGACCAACCTAACAGCTGAAATCTGTCAAGGAGAAAGCATTTTGTTGGGAGGCGCAAGTCAAACCACTGCTGGAATTTACTTTGATACACTTGCAACAAACAAAGGCTGTGATTCAGTTTTGAGAACAACGTTGACAGTTAATCCGGTGAAATTGACGAACCTAACGGCTGAAATCTGTCAAGGTGAAAGCATTTTGTTGGGAGGCGCAAATCAAACTGCAGCTGGAATTTATTACGATACTCTTGCGACAAGCAAAGGCTGCGATTCAGTATTACGAACTACGCTAACTGTTAATCCAACCTTCAGTATTAATCAAACTGCTACAATTTGCCAAGGAGATAGTATTTATTTAGCGGAGGCTTTTCGTTATACAGCTGGAATTTACATCGATTCATTTTCCACTGATAAAGGTTGTGATTCAATAATAACAACTACGCTTTATGTTTCACCGGCTATCATTGCAAATAATTACTTTGCGATTTGTCAAGGAGACAGTATTTTACTTGCAGGAGCATACCGTTCTGAACCTGGAGTTTACATTGACTCACTAACTAATACAGGTGGTTGTGATTCTATTCTTTACAATGTTCTATTAGTTAATCCGGTGGAAATAATTGATAATAGTTTAATGTTCTGCCAAGGTGACAGCATGTATGTCGCAGGAGAATTCCAATCTCAACCGGGTATATATTATGATACTTTATCGACTTCTTTTGGTTGTGATTCAATTATTCGAACAACAATTTCGTTTTATCCAAGTGCAATATCAACAATAAACACAGCACTGTGTTCAGGTGATAGTATCCTACTTGGGGGGAATTATGTCTCAGTATCTGGAATTTATTTTGATACTTTAACTTCAGTAAATGGTTGTGATTCAGTTGTTAAAACAACCTTGGTCGTCTTAAATAAATTTGAACAATTCATCCCTTATTCTATTTGTGAAGGAGACAGCATTTATTTTGCAGGAGCATATCATAATGAAGCTGGAATTTATGTAGATAGCCTTTCGACATTAAATGGCTGTGATTCTATTGTAACGCATCAGTTAAGTGTTCATCCAAGTGCATTTTATGAAATTCAAAAATCCATTTGCCAAGGTGATAGCTTGTTTGCAGGTGGTAATTATCAAACAACCTCTGGAACATACACTGACTATTTCACCTCTAGTTCAGGCTGCGACTCCATTGTAACAACATCATTAACTGTAAATGCGTTTCCTGTTTCAGATTTTTACATGACTGAAGATGGTCCGGGCGATTTAAACTTCCAATGTTTTGATTTATCGCAGAATGCAACAAGCTGGTTATGGAATTTCGGTGATGGACAAACATCTACAGAATCAAATCCAATTCACGATTACAATCAATTTGACACATACACAGTTATGTTGACAGCGACAAATGCTTGTGGAACTGATACTTCCATTCAAATACTAGCTTTGGAAGGCAACTTTGAATTCTACAATGGATTTTCGCCAAACGATGACGGTAAAAATGATTATTGGGCAATTCCAATCCTAGATTACTATCCTGACAATTTGGTCACAATTATAAACCGATGGGGAGTTGTTGTTTGGAAAACAGAAGATTACAACAATTTAACCAACAGATTTACCGGTTTAAATATGAATGGCGAAAAATTGGGTGACGGTACTTATTTCTACATTCTGGAATACGACCGAACAGAACAACGCGGATGGGTATTCATCGAGCGATAATAAAATTGAACATTCATTTAAAATTTTAAGTTATGAAAACTATCATTTCAATTATTTCGATACTTCTTGCTGTGGAGGCCTTTTCACAGCAAGATGCCGGATTCTCGATGTACTTTTTTAATCCGGTGTATATCAACCCAGGTTATGCCGGTAGCCGAGAAGCTATTTCAGGAACAATGGTTCACAGAAGTCAGTGGGCAGGAATGAACGATGCACCAACAACACAATCTGTAACTGTGCACAGCGCCATTCCAAATAGTAAAATGGGTTTGGGCTTCCAACTTTACAATGACAACATCGGACCAATGCGTAACACAGGTTTGAACTTGACTTATGCTTATCACCTCCCACTTGGCAAGAATTCAAAACTGTCTTTTGGTGTAACTGGAATGCTGAGTAACATCAAAGTTGAATGGGACAGAATCCACGTTCAGGATGAGAACGATTTAGCCTTTACGCAAAATAGAACCACCAACTGGGTTCCCGATGCAGCTGCTGGAATTTACTTTTATCAAAAACGATTTTATGCGGGATTCAGTGCAAATCATTTGATGGAATCTAAATTCGGACTATCGACGAATCCGGGCTCAGATTACGCAAAATTTTACAGGCAGTTTTATTTAACCTCCGGAATCGCCATACCAATCAATGCAAATTTCGACGTTCGCCCATCGGTTCTAATGAAAATTGTCAATGCCACACCAGCTGTTTTTGATGTGAATGCGACTGCGATTTATCTGAAAAAATACTATCTCGGATTGGGTTATCGCTATGCAGACCGAATTAAAATTCCGGGAAGTGACAACATGCTTGTAGGTATTTTTCAATATGAATTTGCACGTTATTTCAGAGTTGGTTATTCGTATGATTTTTACTTGAATCGCAACAAAGCTTATAACAGTGGCACACATGAAATCATGGTTGGCTGGGACTTTAATCCAGTAAAAACGAGAATGTCGAACCCAAGATTTTTCTAAAAAAACCAATAATTATGAAAACAAAAACTTTTCTCTTAATAGTCAGCATGCTAATTGGTGTTGCCAGAGCACAAGATAAAAAAGCTGATCGTTTGTTTAATCAATGGAATTATTACAAAGCTTCTAATGTTTACCAAAAGAAAATAAACCGGAAACCCAGC
>CANGLG010000095.1 GCA_947454395.1 Flavobacteriales bacterium | reverse complement strand
TGGGACGGACATGCAGTTGTGGCGAGACCACTGGGAAAATTAACTGAAATGTTGAATGTTTAATTTTAAAGTAGCCTGAGCTTCATAATTATTTGAATGAGAACTAAATACATTGATTTAATTGATCAAACTTTTGATTTTCCGCAGAACGAATTCAATCTAAGAGAAGATAGATTGTTTTTTCATGGGATAGATTTGATGCGCCTGATAAATGAATACGGTACGCCTTTGAAATTTAATTATTTGCCACAAGTGTCAAATAATATTCAAAGAGCAAAAAGCTGGTTTCGAGAAGCAATCAATAACTTGGGCTATACAGGGAAATATCATTATTCATATTGCACCAAAAGCAGTCATTTTGCATTTGTTCTTGATGAAGTTTTGAAAAATGATGTTCACATTGAAACTTCTTCCGCATTTGATATAGATATTGTAAAAAAACTTGTGGAAACTGGCAAGCTAGAACAAGGGAAGTATGTTATTTGCAACGGTTACAAGCCGGATTTATATTTAAAAAATATCGTTGAACTTATTGAAGAAGATTATCTCAAAGTAATTCCTGTTGTAGATAATATTGATGAATTACAACGATTGATTGATAATACAACCAAAGAATTAAATATTGGGATACGTATTGCTTCTGAAGAGGAACCTAAGTTTGAGTTCTACACATCGCGTTTAGGTATCCGTTACCGCGAAATAGTTCCTTTTTACAAAGCTATTTTGAAAGAAAATCCTCGGGTTCGTGTTAAGATGCTTCATTTTTTTATCAATACAGGAATAAACGATACAGCTTATTATTGGAATGAATTAACAAAATGTTTGCGAATCTATAGTGATTTAAAAAAGTTGTGTCCTGAACTTGACTCTTTAAATATTGGTGGTGGATTTCCGATAAAAAAATCTTTGGCATTCGACTTTGATTATGCGTACATGGTTAGAGAGATTCTAACTCAGATAAAACGTGTGTGTACAGACAATGATATACCTGAGCCAAATATTTTTACAGAATTCGGTTCGTTTACAGTAGGTGAGAGTGGAGGAGCTATTTTTAGTGTCCTTCATCAAAAACAACAAAATGACCGCGAGAAATGGAATATGATTGATTCGTCTTTCATGACAAACCTGCCGGATACTTGGGCGATAAATCAACGTTTCATCATGTTGCCGATTAATAGGTGGCAAGACGATTATGAAAGGGTTTTGCTTGGAGGATTGACATGTGATAGTGACGATTATTACAACTCCGAACAGCACTCGAACGCAATTTATTTACCGAAATTCGACAAAAACAACACGCTTTATATTGGTTTTTTCAATACGGGTGCCTATCAAGAAACGATAGGTGGTTTCGGAGGTCTGAAACATTGTCTTATTCCGGAGCCAAAACACATCTTAATTACAAGAGATGAGGACGGAAGGATTCAAACGGAAGTTTTTAGTGAAGAACAAACCGCTCAAGATTATTTGAAAATTTTGGGATATTAACTTTATTTTACTTTCCAAAAAAGATTAAACACTATATTTGCACGCGAATAACGAGGGTAACTAATAATGAAGGTTGATAAAATTTATGTTAAGGGGGGATCTAAATTTTCAGATTTAGTTTCTAAGTGGGCAGAGGATAAATCCAACGAAGTTATTATCGTTTCTGACAAATTCAACGAGCTTTTTGAAGAAATGGATAGTTTGTTGATTTTTAATGAGAATCAAAATATCGGAAAAGAAATATTAGATATAAAAGCTTTTTTTGATAAGCAGCAGAAAGCATCTCATAAAATTGATATCAATGGTACATTAATGGTTGGTCTTTCAAATCTTGATTTATGGATTGAGAGAACAAAAGCTAAACGCATGTACATTGTTGGTATTGACGAACTGATGCAAAATCCCAATCTAGAACGTTACATCACTGCCATTCAATAAGATTTCAGTTTTATCTTAACGTTGCGCCAAATTGTTCTTCAAATGATTTTTTTATTCGATTCATTGAATCATCGATTTCTGAATCTGTCAAAGTTCTTTCGGTATCTTGAAACGTAAATGATAAAGCATAGGATTTTTTTCCTGGTTCCAAATTTTTCCCTTCATAAACATCAAACAAATTAATTTCACGAAGTAATTTTTTATCACAATTTCTTGCTGCTTCTTTCAATTGAGAGTATTTCACTGTTTTGTCAATTAAAAGCGAAAAATCCCTTCGCACTGCAAATGTTTTTGGAAGTTCTTTGAAGTTGATTTTAACTATTTTCAAGCTGTCAATTAAAACATCCCAATCTATAAACGCACAATAAACAGGATTTTTTATATCAAAGTGATTCAAAAGTGCTTTTGTTACCCAGCCGCATTCAGAAATAGATTTTTTTAAAAGAATATTTTTTTCTCCGTCTTCAAACAAAGTGTTTTTTAGTTCTGCATCTTGAATTTGTTCAGTTAGACCCAAACGATCAAAAATGGATTTTACAATTCCTTTTAGTGTAAAATAAGAAACATTTTCTTTATTGCTATTCCATAATTCAATTGATTTATTTCCAGTCAAGGCAATCGCCAAAATATTTTTTTCTTCGTACCCGGAAGGATAATTGAAATACGTTTTCCCGAATTCAAAAATTTTCAAATTTGGATTTTGTCTGTTTTGATTGCGTTGAATATTCTCAAGTAAACCGAATACAAGCGATTGACGCATTACTTCTAAGTCCTGGCTTAATGGATTTAACATTTTTACATTATGAGCCGCACTGAAGCTTTCCCCACCTAATGACTCAATGTAATTGTTTTTAGATAAGGAATTATTTAATACTTCATAAAATCCTTTAGCCACAAGCATTTCAGAAATAGTTTGTTGAATACTGTCCTTATCAGTGCTTTTAGTCATGTTAATAGACAAATGCCAACGATCTGGCAAAGGAATATTATTGAAACCATAAATTCTCAAAACTTCTTCAGCTACATCTGCTTCTCTTGCAACATCAATTCGATATGAAGGAATTTCTAGCTCAATTAGAGCATCATTTTCGGAAATTATTTTAAAATCCAAATCCGATAAAATTTGAAAATGGTTTTCTTTAGTTATTTGATAACCAATTATTTGATTTATTCTATCTAAATTAATAGTTAATTTATTTGGTTCTATTTTTTCAGTTTGTATATCGATTGGATTCATTCCGATTTCACCACCACAAATTTCTAGAATTAAATTTGCAGCACGTTGTAACGCATATAGAGTCAATTCCGGATCAACGCCTCTTTCAAAGCGGAAACTTGCATCTGTATTAAGACCGTGGTGACGCGCTGTTTTTCGAACAGACACAGGATTAAACAAAGCTGATTCAAGAAAAACATTCGTTGTTTCGAGGCTTATTCCAGAGGTCTGGCCACCAAAAACACCTGCAATGCATAAATCTGCATCACCGTTTGTAATCATCAGTTCCTCCCCAGCTAATGTGCGTTCCACTCCGTCTAGCGTAACAAATTTAGAATCTTTGACAGCTTTTTTTACGACAATTTTTCCATTTAATTTATCCGCATCAAAAGCATGTAAAGGTGTTCCAAGTTCACGCATTACGAAATTTGTAACATCTACCACATTGTTTATTGGCGAAAGTCCAACAGCGCGAAGTCTTTTTTGCAACCACTCCGGCGATGGAGCAACCTTTACATTTGAAATCGTTACACCACAATATCTTGAGCAATTTTCTTTATCTTCAATAGTAATTGAAACCGGAAAGTTGCTTGTAGCTTTCAAGTCTTTCACTTCCGGCCAATTGATTTTTAAATACAGCTGTTGATGAAAATTCAAATAAGCCATCAAATCTCTTGCAACGCCAATGTGTCCCATCGCATCAGCACGATTCGGAGTTAATCCAATTTCCAATTGAAAATCATCTTCTAAACCAAAATAACTCGCCGCTTTTGAACCTACTACTGAGTTACTTGGTAAAACCATGATTCCGGCATGAGATTCGCCCAATCCCAATTCATCTTCAGCGCAAAGCATTCCAAACGATTCAACTCCTCTGATTTTTGCAGCTTTAATTTTAAACGGTTCGTCAGGCTTTGGATAAAGTGAACATCCAACTGTTGCTACGACTACCGTTTGTCCTGTTGCTACATTTGGTGCGCCACAAACAATCTGTACGATTTCATTGCCAATATCAACAGTTGTGACTTTCAGTTTATCTGCATCGGGGTGTTTTTCACAAGTCAATACTTTTCCTATCACAACCCCTTCCAATCCACCTTGAACGGCTTCTATTTTTTCAATTCCTTCTACTTCAAGGCCTGTGTCCGTTAAAATTTTGCCTGCTTCTTCTGCAGAAATATCGGTGGAAATATAAGTTTTAAGCCAATTATATGATATTTTCATGAATTCTTGATTGGTCTGCAAAAATAACGATTTCTGAGAAAGAAAATAGGTTTATTTATTTGTTCTTTAAGCATGAATAAAGCAACAAAAGTTGCAAAACAGGTTTTGTTTTGATTCTAAATTTGTGTGAAAATAAAGCCATGAAATTACAGGTAGAAAATTTAAAATGTGGAGGATGTGTCAATAGCATTAAAAAGCATTATCAGAAATTGAAGGAGTTACCTCTTTAGAGGTTGATAAAGACAACAATGAAGTAACAATTGAAGGTGATTTTAAGGCCATTTAATTGTTGAAAAACTAGATCATTTAGGGTATCCACTGTCGGGACATAATTCAGTTGTTAAAAAAGCAAAATCCTACGTGAGTTGCGCAATTGGAAGGATGTGATGAAAAAAATTATTAGCCAATGGAATTTCCCAAGAATACTGAGATTGTTGGTTGGAATTTTCATTATTTATGATGGATTAATGAGTAGCGAATATTTATTTGTTGCTTTGGGATTTGCATTTTCTTTCATGGCAATTTTAAATTATGGATGTTGTGGAACAACTCAGTGTAATTCCAATATAAATACAATTGAAAAACAAATTGTGGACAAAGAAATAATTTTTGAGGAGGTAAAATGAATAAAGAATTTTGGAATGAGCGTTACGGCAATGAAGACTTTGCTTATGGAATAAATCCGAATGACTTTTTAAAAAAATCAAAATTTTAATAGTGGAACAAAAATCCTTTGTTTGGCAGAAGGCGAGGGGAGAAATGGAGTTTTTCTTGCCACAAACGGATTTGATGTGACTTGTGTTGATTATTCTGAGTCAGGAATTAAAAATATGAACAAATTGGCGAAAGCAAATAACGTCAAAATAGAAACTATTTGTAAAGACTTGAACGATTTTGAATTGGGAGAAAACAAATGGGACATAATCGTGATTATTTTTCGTCATTTTCCGGAAGAGTTAAGAAAAAAATACATCGTCAAATTTATCCGGCGCTGAAAAAAGGTGGAAAACTTGTTTTGGAAGCTTATAATAAAAATCAAATAGAATTCAAAACCGGAGGTCCAATGACAAGAGACTTACTTTATTCAAAACAGGAGCTATTAGAAGATTTTGCAGCTTTCGAAAACTTCGAAATTAACGAACTCATTCGTGATGTTCATGAAGGAGCCTTTCATAATGGCAAAGCAGCCGTTGTGCAAATTATAGGAGAGAAGTAACTACAAAATATTCACCTCGCGTTCCAAGGTTACTCCGAATTTTTCCTGAACGTCTTTGATTATTTCTGATGATAAATCAAGAACTTGTTTTCCAGTGCTTCCTCCGTAATTCACTAAAACTAAGGCTTGTAATTTGTGAACGCCACGCGTTTCAATTGTTTTTCCTTTCCAACCGGCAGTTTCAATCAACCAACCTGCAGCGAGTTTTCGTTTTCCGCTTTCAGCTGGGTAGTTTGGAATATCAGGATATGTAGCTTTAATTTTTTCAACCAGACTTTCATCCACTAAGGGATTTTTGAAAAAACTTCCTGCGTTTCCAAGCACCGCCGGATCTGGTAATTTCGATTTACGAATGGCAATGACTGCGTTACTCACATCACGAATTGTTGGTGATGTGATTCCCATTTTTTGAAGTTCATTTTCTATTGCACCGTAGGAGGTGTTTAGGTTCGCATTCTTTTTCAATCTGAAAGCTACTCGACAAATTACAAATTGATTCTTGTAGATGTTTTTGAAAACGCTTTCTCGGTAACCAAAAGCACAATCATTTTTATCAAATCGTTTCATTTCTCCGGTTGAAATCTCAAACGCATGTAAATGGTCAAAAACATCTTTTATTTCAACGCCATAGGCTCCAATGTTTTGCATCGGACTTGCGCCAACACTTCCTGGAATTAAACTCATATTTTCCAATCCTGCAAATCCATGCTCAATGCATCTCAAAACAAACTGATGCCAAATTTCTCCTGCGCCTGCTTCTATAACAACCTCATTGTCATTTTCTTCTATGATTTCAAATCCCTTAATTTCGTTTTTCAAAACGAGTCCTTCAAAGGGTTTTGTCAATAAAACGTTGCTTCCACCACCAAGAATTAATAACGATTCATTTTCTTTTCTTTCAGAAAGTACAGATTTTAATTCATCAATCGAAGAAAAAGTGGAAAAGCGATTAGCATTGACATCAATTCCAAAAGTATTGTAAGGTTTTAAACTTATGTTGTTTTGCATCATTTTCCAAAATTAGAAATTATCGTTTGAAATAACCTTTGTCTGTCGGTTTGATTTGATAAAACCACTGAAACCAGTTCAAATGGTGACTTCGTAGAAATCCTTTCTTTGATTTTGGCCAATTATCAGGAATGAAAACACGTCCACCTTTGCCATTTTCAATCTGTTCAATTCCTTTGATGGGCATTTGTGGTGCAATTCCATCTTGTAAATATATCGGATCCGCATTTGGTTCTCCGTAATTGCTTCCATACTGCCAGACCTCTTCAAATTGCGACCAATCATAACCTTTAAACCCTGCGCTTTCAGGGGAAATTGCAAGCATTTTACCAAATTTCACATACGGTTTTAAGACTTCTAATATTCCAAGGCTGTAGGCATATCCCATGCTGTGCGTTACAAAATCAACAGTTATTTGTTGGTCTGTCAAGCCAATTGAATCAAGGTAATCAAGGAGGTGCTTTCCGGCTATTCTCCCATTTTTTTCTCTTTCTTCGAAGCCTTCTGGATTAAATTTCGTGTTCAAAACCCAACGGCTTTTTTTTGAAATCCAACAAAAACGAGAAAAGAAATATGCTTTTACAAATCGCAAATTGGTTTTATGCATCGATGAACCAACCGGATGGTGTCCGTCAAAATAAATGGGGGTTACAGGTTGAAATCGTTTAATAATGGTATCATCATAGCTGTACCAATATCCAGTTGGGTCCTTGAGATGGAGTTGGTTATTCGTTGTGACTTTATTGAATTTCGGTCCTCGATTCCCATTGATAAAAACGATAATACGTTTTTGAATTGTTGAAATCATTTTGGCTTGACTAAAAAAAGTAAATGTAAGCGCTGAAAAAATCAGACTTAAAAATAGATGTTTATTTCCCATATTGATAGAAAATCCCGCTAGAAGTAGGTGTCCATAAACAAGCTCTTTTGTTACATGCTTTCAATCCGTTATTTACCCAAGTATTACATGTATGAAAAACATTGTAACGCATGTTCGCTTCATAATAAGCATCATTGTCGGTTACAACCTTCCGATTTTTAGGTTTAATGAAAGCTCCTTCATCACTCTCACTCTTAACAAGTGTATTTTTTATGTATTTAATAAGGCCTTTATATTGTTTTTCAGACAAATAAAGTTTGATTATAGGTTTATCCGTGGGTACATCATAGTAATAAGTTGCATGTATGGCTGCAGTTCCTAAACCTGTCATACAATAAACAGCAGTTTTTACAGTTAAGTCGCTCCATTGGGGCGTATTCATGTAGAAGTTTTTGTCTCCCCATCCAATCGCTAAAAACCGGGTATTTGTGTCGTTCAATTTTGTGTTTTTTCTCGGAAAAACCTCTGTCCAATCAATTAATTCATTTTTTACAGGGACAATAAAATCTGTGTGCACACCCGATTGCATTAAGTAAACAACCACTTTTTTTCCTTCTTCAGATTTCCCTTCAACAGTAACTCTTGAACTAACAAATGCAATTAACCCATAAATGATAAAAAAACCTATG
>CANGLG010000094.1 GCA_947454395.1 Flavobacteriales bacterium | reverse complement strand
GGTTAATTTTTTAGGCGGCACATTTGGCTACTACATTAATGAGTGGTTGATTTTAACTGTCGGAAGTTTCGGAACAATTGCCTTGCTTCTAGTTTCTTTATATGTTATAACAACATTATTGTTTAGTCCGAACTACAAAGCGCTTTTTGATTACTTATTTAATAGAAATGAATCTGAAATTCAAGATGAAAAAATGGCCACTTCTCCTGCTTTTGAAGATGAACGATACGATGACATCATTGTTGTTAATCCTATTAAAGAAGAACAAATTAAGGCAGATGTGATTTCGGAAACAGTTGATTTTTCCAAAGATGAAGATGAAGACGAAGACGATTTTGACGAAAGTGAGTTGATTGTTACAATTAAAGAAGATGAGACTCAGAAAACCGCTGTGCACAATGATTCTGATTTTGAATTTGAGATAGGTGGAGAGGAAGAGTTTACTGAACCAGCTAAAGTTGTTAATCCAGTTGTGACATCATCGGTTTCTAAAAGTGATGACGAAGATATTGCTGCCGGTCTCGTAGCTGAATATGGAGAATACGATCCAACAAAAGATCTTGAAGGGTATATGTTACCTCCGATTGAATTAATGAAAGATTACGGCACAGGTGGTGTTTCTGTTAATAAGGAAGAAATTGAATCGAATAAAGATAGAATTGTTCAAACCTTGTCGCATTATAAAATCGACATTGCAAAAATTAAAGCTACGGTTGGTCCAACGGTAACTCTTTATGAAATCGTTCCAGCTCCAGGTGTTCGCATTTCCAAAATTAAAAACTTAGAGGACGATATTGCCTTGAGCTTAAGTGCACTTGGGATTCGTATCATCGCTCCGATTCCTGGAAAAGGTACAATTGGTATTGAAGTGCCAAATTCAAATCCCGAAATGGTGAGCATGCGTTCCTTAATTGCTTCTGAGAAGTTCCAGAATTTTGATGGAGAACTTCCTGTTGTCATGGGGAAAACGATTACGAATGAAACTTTTGTATTTGATTTAACAAAGATGCCTCACTTACTCGTAGCTGGTTCTACAGGTCAAGGGAAATCTGTTGGTTTAAATGCGATATTGATTTCAATTCTTTACAAAAAACATCCGGCCCAAGTAAAGTTTGTCCTTGTCGATCCGAAAAAGGTAGAATTGACACTTTACAACAAAATTGAACGTCATTTCTTGGCTAAATTACCAGGTGAAGAAGATGCAATTATTACAGACACATCGAAGGTTGTGAATACACTTAATTCCTTGTGTATTGAAATGGACGAACGTTATGAGTTATTAAAAGACGCAGGTGTTAGAACTATCAAGGAATACAATGCAAAATTTATTGCACGTCGCTTGAATCCTGAAAAAGGACATCGTTATTTGCCATACATTGTTGTTTTAATCGATGAGTTTGCTGATTTAATTATGACCGCAGGCAAGGAGGTTGAACACCCGATTGCAAGGATTGCACAATTAGCTCGAGCGATTGGAATTCACCTTATTGTGGCTACTCAGCGCCCATCTGTAAACGTAATTACAGGGATGATAAAAGCAAACTTCCCAGCAAGAATTGCCTTCAGAGTATTGTCAAAAATTGATTCGAGAACTATTTTAGATGCATCGGGTGCGGATCAGTTAATTGGGCGTGGAGATATGTTGATTTCAACTGGATCAGATGTGAAACGTTTGCAATGTGGTTTTGTTGATACTCCGGAGGTTGAGGAAATTTGTAGTTTCATTGGTGATCAGCGTGCTTATCCAGAAGCTTTGATTTTACCTGAATATGTTCCAGAAGGTTCAGAAGGTAGTTCTGACTTCGATATGAATGAAATCGACCCGATGTTTGTTGACTCAGCCAGAATTGTTGTGATCAATCAACAAGGATCAGCAAGTTTGTTGCAGCGTAAGCTAAAATTGGGTTATAACCGTGCAGGCCGTATCGTGGACCAACTTGAAGGAATGGGAATCATCGGTGCATTCCAAGGAAGTAAAGCGAGAGAGGTTTTATTTGGTGATATTGAGTCTCTAGATGAATTCTTAAGAACAAAAGGATTGTTGTAGAAATTTTTATTTTACACGGTTTAAAGCCATTGCTTTAAGCATCCAATTTGGCAAGAATTTTCCAGGTTTGCGATTCTTGAGGTTGATGTACCAACCAATCTTTTTCATCACTGGAACTTTATGTGTCTCCACAAATTCTATCCACGTACCATCAGGATCTTCGATGTAAGAAAATCTTCCTCCTGCTTCTCCCATGTCAAATGTATCAGAACTGTCAACCGTAAAGGGAAAACCTTTGGCTTCACATTCTTTTTGAAGTTGATTCAATCCTTGCACGTCAAAACACAAGTGAATAAATCCCCAATCACCCCAGAATCGATTTTCAAAAATCTTTCTTCTTCCAGTTTGATCGATTGCTTGAATTAGTTCTATTTGCGTTGGTCCCAATAATTTCGCGAAAGGACCTTTTCTCATTTCTTTATGCGACAAACGAATTCTTCGAAACGATTTGCTTCCTCCTCTCAGAACTGAAAAATCTTCAAATGTTTCTGTAACATCATAATCTATTGTTTCATAACCAAGAATTTCTTGATAGAGTTGAAGGGATTTTTCCATGTTTGAAACACCGATAATTGTACCTGCAACACCACCACAAAGAGATGGATGACCTGTGTCTGAAAACCAACCGCTTCCTTCAACAATTTGAAAAATATTATCGTTTGGGTCTTTTATAAAAAACGAAAGTTTTCCAGACGGGTCGCGCATAGGCTCGCATAATACATTCACTTGATTGTTTCTAAGATATTCATAAGTCTTACGAACATCTTTTGATTTAATTTTACAAGCAAACATGCCATAATCACCCAGTTCAATTTCGAATTCAGCTTTCTCTGTATTTCTACTGGTAAATTGCCAAATTTCAAATCCACCACCACCATTCATACTCAATGCAAGTGTGGCAGTTCTTGACTGTATTTCACCTCCAGTGTATCTTGTCATAAGTGGGGCAGGGGCAGCTTCTTCAAAAATCCGGACGTCAACACCGAAACTTGATCTATACCATTTCCATATTTCCTGAACATTTGGAACACCAATGCCCATCTGTTGAATACCACAAATGATTTTTTCCATGACTTTTTTTTGCAAAAATAAGAATACTTTTAACGTATTGCACGTTCATTAAACAACACATAGCCATAGCTAATCTGAAAAGCAAAAGGACTTAATTGTTTCGGGAAATAATTCAATGTTGCCCTTAATGGCCCTATTGGAGAATGGTAGATAAATGATGAAGAAGCCAAGACTGACGCTGCATTAATTGCTTTTCCAAATTCAATTGTACCATCATCGTTTTTTTGGAGCTGAATTATAGGTTGGTAATAATATCCGTCAAATCGAAGATCGAAATTTTTCAAAATTGAAAATACGAGGTTTACTCCTCCTCCAATAAATTGCGTTGATCGATATTCAGGAAGGAAATAAGTTTCAGCATCAGGCAATAGATTGAACGAAGGCATCGAAAGTAGACTTGCTGTGTAATTGGAAAAAAGCGATTGGCTGTTGTAAACTCCTTTGGCATGTATGCCTAAGTGGAATTTTTTATGGTCTAACACAAATGATTGCAATTCTGCCTGTAGGCTCAACCAACTATGTTCTTTAGAAATGGTATCTTTAATGATAGAAGTTGAACCAGGGTATGTATTTTCATGACCATTAACATAACGTGCTTTAAACATAAAATAATGTCCGGAACTGGCGAATTGTTTTCTATTTAGACTGTTTTGAAGAAATTCCCATGAAAATGTTGTACCTGAAAAGCGAGTGTAATCCGATGTATCTTTACTTGTGAAATTTGGTGTTTGATAGTAGTCGTCTTCCAATCCGAAATACCTTGCGTCAAAGGTGATTTTTGCATTGTTTCCAATTGGCATTTTGAGCTTTATTCCGGAATATACTTCATTTTGGATTAGAAATGACGGTTTAACATCTTCAAAGAATGTTGCAAAACTTCGGAAGTAATCCCATCTATTTAAAGTAAAATAGGCTGAAACAGATATCGGATAAACAGAGGGAATTTCCACATTTAAATCTGCTTTTGCAGAACCATAGAATTTACCAAAGTAAGATTCTGCATGTAAACTCGATGCAACTTTACCCAATGAACGATAAGTTAGTCCAAGATATCCTGTATTGACTGATCTTGATGAAAAATGACCTCCAACATCTATTTTAAAATCCTTCGCTTTTCGCACATTTAAATCCAGATTAAAAGTAGAGTCTTTCTTTTTTTGAACTGTTGGATAAATGTAATCAATTTGCGGTGTTGCATAAAGCTTAAAATAACGACGCTCCAATTTTTCAGGGGACAGAATTTCTTTTTTTCTTTCACGAATCATCGACTTACGGGCGTATGTAATATCTCTTTTTCGATTGTAATTATTTGTAATTGAAGAAATTGTTAGCGGGGGAATTTGCTTTTTAAAAAGAGCTCTTCTTTCTTTTAATTCTTCTTGCGTGATTTTCACAGGAATATACATATCCAGAGAATCAAGGTATTTCTTCGCGGACAAATAACCATCGTTTATTGCCTTTCGAACCTGATCAAAATCAAATGTGCCAACATTGGTTTTAGGTTCAATAATAATTCCTTCGTTGCATGGTAACTGAAAATTAGTGGGAGTTGTCATCATATTGCTAATAAGGCCCAAAAAATCTCGTTCATCTACTACTTTAGGATTGTCGGCAACTTTACTTCCAATGATAAAATCGGGATGAAAATCCTTGTACATAATGTCGACAGGAAAGTTATTGTACATTCCGCCGTCAAATAAAATTACATTATCAATTTTAATTGGATTCACGTAAAACGGATACGTCATAGAAGCTCTTACTGCTTCATTCAAATTTCCTTTAGCGAAAATCACACTTTTTTTATTCACGATGTCGGACGCAACACATCGAAAAGGAACAAAAAGCTTATTGTAATCATTTCCTAAAGAGGCACTCGTTACTCCCATTATTCGAAGCATTTCGTAATCAAGTAAAGCCGGAGTAACTAAATTTAATGGAATCGATTTTCTTAAAATACTGTCTTTAGAAAATGAAAAGTTTAAAACATTGGCATTCATTTCGTCTTCACGAAATAAGAATCGTTTATCAACGCCTAATTTTCCTGATGTCATTAATTGAAATTCATCACTTAAAACATAAGCTTCAATTTCTTCTGGAGAATACCCACAAGCATATAAACTTCCAACTAATGCCCCGGCTGAGGTCCCTGTAATATAATCAATGGGAATACCTCTTTCTTCTAAAGCTTTGAGAACGCCAATGTGAGCAATTCCAGCTGCCCCACCACCACTAAGAACAAGACCAATCTTTTGTTGTCCAAAGGAAAATAGCGCGCTCAATGTAAATAAAGCTAGAAAAATAACGGATTTACTTTTCAATTTTGTTCTTTTGCACAAATTTAGATTTAAAAACGTGAAAATGAAATCAGAAAAAGCATTAAAGTCTAACGAAATAAAAATTACTTTGAAAAGCGTTTTTGGTTTTGAGGAAACGCTCGCCGAAGAACTTCATGAGTTAGGGTACAAAGAAACTGAAGTTTTAAACCGAGCCGTTCGTATTATTGGAACTTGGAAAGATGTTTATTTTTTGAATTTACACATACGTTGTGCAATTTCAATTTTAGTGGAGGTTGATCATTTTTTCATTAGGTCGGATGAGGATTTATATAAAAAAGCATTGCGAATTGATTGGACTTCTTACTTTGATGTATCCAAGTCATTTGCAGTAAAAGGTGCGGTATTTTCTACATTATTTAAAAACACACAATATCCCTTCTTAGTTGTAAAAGATGCTATTGTCGATAAGTTCAGAGATCAATATGGAGATCGGCCAAATGTAGAATTGAAAACGCCTCATGTTGTGTTTGATATTTATGTTAAAGAGCATGAAGTTACAATTTCGTTAAATACAAGTGGTTTACCATTGTTTCAGCGAGGTTATCGAACTGCAGTTGGAGATGCGCCTCTAAATGAAGTTGTTGCCGCAAGCTTGATTCGCTTATCAAAATGGGACAGAAAAACAACCTTCCTTGATCCGTTTTGTGGCTCTGGAACAATATTAATGGAAGCGGCACTCTTGGCAACAGGGATTCCATCTAACATTGAAAGGCAACATTATGCTTTTAAAAATTTAAAGAATTTTGATGCGACAATGTGGGATGAAATCTACAATGGTGCTAAAAGGGTAGCAAGGGAATTGCCCTGCAAAATAATTGGCTCGGATCTTTCGGATGACATGATTTTGAAAGCTAGAAGAAATTTCAGAACGATGAGTTTTGGTCGATTTATAGAAACAAGTGCCAAGTCTTTTGACCAAATTTCAAAGGAAGAGGAGAAGTATTTTATTGTAACCAATCCTCCCTATGGAGAAAGAATCTCCGCTGATATTCCAGAACTTTATGAATCTTTTGGAACGTGGTTAAAACATAAAATGCCAAATACTGAAGCTTGGGTAATTTCATCCAGTGAAGAGGGATTCAAAGCAATAGGATTAAAACCTTCAAGAAAAATTAAAGTTTTCAATGGTGATTTAGAATGTAGTTTTCGAAAGTTTGAAGTTTACGAGGGCTCAAAAAGATATAAGGAAGAACAATAAAAGTTATTCAAAAAAAAAGAGTTGCCAATAGCAACTCTTTTTTTTCAATCATAATTTATTTTATCTCTTTGTAATTCCAACGTAATCTCTTGACGTTTTACCAACATAAATTTGTCTTGGTCGACCAATAGGTTCTTTGTTTTCAGTCATTTCTTTCCATTGAGCAATCCACCCAGGCAAACGTCCTAATGCAAACATCACTGTAAACATTTCTGTAGGAATACCAATTGCTTTGTATATGATTCCCGAATAGAAATCAACATTTGGATACAAGTTTCTCGCTTTGAAGTATTCATCTTCCAAAGCAACTTTTTCCAATTTTTTAGCAATGTCAAGTAATGGATCGTTCACACCTAATTTTTCAAGAACCTCGTCACATGCCTTTTTAATGATTTTAGCACGAGGGTCGAAATTTTTATAAACGCGGTGACCAAATCCCATCAAACGGAAAGGATCTTCTTTATCTTTTGCTTTGGCAACCCATTTATCTACATTTCCACCATCATTGTGAATTTGCTCCAACATTTCAATCACCTCTTGATTTGCCCCACCGTGTAAAGGACCCCAAAGTGCTGAAATCCCAGCGGAAATAGTTGAATACAAGTTGGCTTGTGAGGAACCAACGATTCTTACAGTTGACGTTGAACAGTTTTGTTCGTGGTCGGCATGTAGGATTAGTAATTTATTCAGCGCGCTTACAATAACAGGATCAACTTTGTAATCTTCAGTCGGCATTGCAAACATCATGTATAAGAAATTCTTACAGTAGTCAAATTCATTTCTTGGGTACATGAATGGGTGACGCATTGAGTTCTTGTATGCCCATGCAGCTAACGTTGGTAATTTGGCAATCAAGCGATGAACCGTAAGATTTTTCTTTTCAGGACTTCTATTCGGGTCAAGTGATTCTGGGTAAAAAGAAGACAGTGAAGAAATCATCGACGACAAAACTCCCATTGGATGTGCTTGTGCTGGGTAAGCTTCGAAAAACTGCTTCATGTCTTCGTGAACAAGTGTATGTTTTTTAATGCTTGCTTCAAATTCATCCAATTCTTTTTGATTTGGTAATTCTCCATAAATGAGAAGATATGCAACTTCAATGAACGAAGCTTTCTCCGCTAATTGTTCAATTGGATATCCTCTGTAATGCAGAATTCCTTCTTCACCATCTAAAAACGTAATGGCACTTTTCGTTGCGCCGGTATTTTTGTAACCTGTATCTAAAGTTACATATCCGGATAAGTCTCTTAATTTCGAAATATCAATGGCTTTTTCATTTTCCGTCCCGACAATTACCGGAAGTTCATAGATTTTACCATCTAATTCTATTTTTGCTATTTCCCCCATTGGTTAAGTATTAAATTATTGCCTCTAAAATTAACAAAGAAATTGAATTTCAAAACATTCTAAATATATTTTTCTTTGACATTTTTTTCTTAAAATTGTTTATTACTTAGGAATGAATGCTTTGAGAACATTAAGGTAAACGATTTTTATTTGTTTCAGCCCATCGATTTTTTGGATCGAGCCTGAGAATTTCATCATAAAGTCTACCCGCTTCTATGTATTTTTTTCGCATGTGCAATTCGAGCGCCTCTGCAGACAATTCATCAATACGTATTAGTTTCAAATTATTTTTTACACAAAAAGAATTTGGATTTAATTGATATGCTT
>CANGLG010000093.1 GCA_947454395.1 Flavobacteriales bacterium | reverse complement strand
GTTAACTTTTTGTATTCAGGATCTTCTTTTTTTAATTTACTTCTTTGTTCTCCCAATTTCCCCGCCTCTGTTTTTTTTGTAGTTATGAAATTCACATAAGGAACAAAAACTTTATTCTCTTCTGACTTTTTTACTTTCATATTGGTCATGAAATCAGGAGCGGTCGTTTCTAATTGTACTTCTTCATTGTTGTAAATGAATTCAAAATACTTTTGTCCCGGCAAGAACAATCCAACGATTCCTGGTTTTTGTTTTTTACCATCAAAGACAACCTCGCCATTTTTCATTTCGGCTGTATCCGCATAGAAAAGTTTCTGACCATAATACTTAATTAAATGAACTGTAGTATCTTTTTGACCAATAACTTTAATTCGGATTTTTTGTGCAGAAAGATTGAACCCTGCCAACACCATAAATGCAAAAAATATCTTTTTCATATTCTAAATTTCTATTTTGACTGTTAATTTAATTTGAAGTTGCTTTTGTTGTTCAATTATATTGGTATTTTAACAAATCTTTAACCTTATTTATTAAATAGTTGCATTACACCTTTCTTTGCTGTTCGCAAACTTGCTCCCGCAAAAATAAAGAAAGTTAATAGAACGGAAAGCAATGAAACAATTGAAATAGATTCGTTGAGATAAATTCCTCCGGTTTGAAAAATTTCGTCAATAAAATACTTTATGATAAGGAAAATTATAAATCCAAAAATTAATACAGCACCAAAAACTTTGACGAAATAGTAAAAAAAAGCTAGAATGACCGATTGGGGATGTTGTCCTATTCTTATTAGCGTCCTGACTTCGTATTTGTTGTGCGACATCAATAATTGCATGTATTGAATTAAAACCAACCCTGAAGCAAAAACTGCCACAATTGAAATTACAAAAATCACGGCAAACAAAGTTCCGACAATACTTTTCAATCTACTTACTACTACTTGCGAATTTTTAGATTCCAACCCATGATCACTCATAAATTTCTCCAATTTTCCAAATTCACCTTCTTTTCCGGCAACCATAATTTGAGTGATTTTTCCGGGATCGCCATTTGCATATTTTTTAGTAGCGTAAGCCATGAAGTTTTCTGGAACTAAAATTGATGAAATTTCATTTGTAAAACCAATTATTCGCGTATCCACCCATTCTTCTTTTTGACCATCGGAAATTCGTAATCTAAATTTTAGTTTCATTGCCAAATCATCAGAAACTTGAGGGATTCCACTCGCATTCATAAACGTATTTAGCATCACCAAAAAGTCTCGAGGCATAATCATCGGAACAAACTTTTCACCTTCTTTCCAATGCCATTTATCGGATTTAACATCCAAAAAATTCTTATTTACCGCCTGAATAAATACATCAGATTTAAATGTTGGAACATAAGGATCATTTGTTTCAAACCAAACTCTAAAATTATTACTAACGACAGGCTTAACATCAACAACAAAGGGTTCTTTTTTTAATTTTGAAAGTTCATTTGTTGAGAAATCCGTTTTAGTTAAATTAAGTGAACTAGAGCTAGTTACTTTTTTCTGAACTATGAGTGTATTTGCTCCTAAAATTTCAGAATCTTCACCAAACTCGCTAACGCGTAATAGATAATGCACTGATGAAATCAAAAATGTAATTCCCAATAGTGCACCGAAAGCAGCAATAAACAATTGACGCTTTTCCTGTTGACGAAATAATAGACTTTTCAACATAATTTAAAGTTTTATTTCTTTATCAAAAACCATATCCTTATTAACATCGAGCGTTGTCAAAAGGAATCCTGCTTTTTGTTCTTCACATCTTTCTAAAATAAGTTGCATACACTTATTTGCGTTTTCTTTGTCCAAATGAGAAAATGGTTCATCCAAAACAATGCATTCAAAAGGTTGAAGTAGCGCACGAATTATTGCTACACGCTGCTGTTGCCCCATGGAGAGTAATCCACATTTTTGAGACCATTTATCTGCAAGACCTAAAAACTCTAATTTTTTAAATGCACTTTCCGATTCAAACACCCCAGTCAATTCGGCTTTCAACTTTAAATTTTCTTCAACCGTTAATTGAGGAAACAATTGCAAATCTTGAAAAACTACTGCAATTTTTCTTTGTCGAATTTCAACCCAACTTTCTAATTTTATTGATTTTGTATCCTCTCCATTCAATAGAATTTGACCTGAAAAATCATTTCTCAAACCCATTAAACAATGAGTAAATGTAGTTTTACCCTTTCCACTTGAAGCATTTAAAAGTGTTCTTTGTTTTGAATCAAATACAAATTTATTACCCCACAAACTATCCTTTGTATGATTTATACCAGCAAGTGGCTCTGGCATTACTTTGATAAATTCAATATTCATTACTCAAAGAATTAAGTTTTGATAAAGAAATAATTTTCATCATGAGAATTCAAGAATCATTCCACAATTTTATTCTTTGATCAAAATGTTCAATGCTTGTTCTTCCAATGATTGCTCAGACAAAGGATTAAGTACATGTAAATCTGAATATCTGCGCAACCATGTCATTTGTCTTTTGGCATAATTTCTTGTATGTTGCTTGATCAGATTTACCGCTTCTTCTTTAGAAGTATTCCCATCAAAAAAATCAAAAATCTCTTTGTATCCTACTGTATTTAATGACATTAAAGTTCTATATACCTTCAAGGATTCCACCTCTTCAATCAATCCGTTTTGAAGCATGCTGTCTACTCGTTTATTGATTTTATCATAAAGCATATCCCTCGGCCAATCAATTGCAAATCGAAAAATATCAAAATCTTTTTTCTCGTTTTTTACTTGTTTTTGAAGTTCAGACATTTTCTTTCCGGATACGCGAATTGCTTCTAACGCTCTGATAATTCGGGCTGAATTATTTTTATCCACTGTTTCAAAAAAAGCCAAATCTTTTTCTTTTAACTCAGCTAAAAGTGGCAACAAACCAAACGCATTATATGCTTCAATCAATTGTTTTTTAATGGTTTCATTGACGGGAATATCATCCAAACCAAGTACAAGCGCATCTACAAACATTCCAGAACCCCCTACTACTAATACAAAATCATTATCGTTAAGTAGTTTTTTCAATATAGGGTATCCCATTTTTGCAAAAGATGCAGCTGTAATTTCCTCGTTCACAGAGGCACAATTAATAAAATGATGTCTGACCTGATTTAATTCAAATAAATCGGGTTTTGCCGTTCCAACAGACATTTCTTTGTAAAACTGACGAGAGTCAGCGGAAATAATCTCTGTTTTGAATTTTTTTGCCAAAGAAATTGCCAGTGCTGTTTTTCCAGATGCAGTTGGTCCTTGAATAATGATTACTTTCTTCATTTATTCAACTAATTTCCTATCCAACCCTGGTACCTTGCAAAAACAGAATTGACATAGGAAACAGCATGTCCACGATAAGCACCACATCTAAGCTTGCCTGAACGATAATATTCCGGATAAGCTAATTTTTTCACCATGAGAGCAACATTCTCATCCCATTGCTTAGGATTTAATCCATTTTCGACGGCTAATTTCTGTGCATCTTCAATATGACATCTTCCTGCATTGTATGAGGCCAAAGTAAATTTCAAGCGTTGATCTGAATTTGGGATATCTTTCCATGTTCGATAAATCGCATCAAGCATTTTCATCCCCCCTGCAATCTGAACTTCTGGAGAAGAACCAGGTGTTACACCATATTTCGGCCCTGTATTTGGCATGAACTGCATCATACCGTACGCCCCTCCAAAACCTCTTGCATTCGGATTGAATTTTGATTCTTTGTGAGCTACTGCTGCTAGAATATGCCAATCCCAACCTCTACTTGCGGCTTCTCTTTTAAAAATCGCATCATACGGTGAAATTTGACCTTTTTTTAATGTGAATACTTCAGTTGGCGTCTCGTCAATATAATCAAAATACTTCTTTTTCAATTCTTTATATGCACTTGAAGCACAGTATTCTTTAAGGAAAATATCAATTACTTTTTTTAATTCAGGACTTTTATGTCTAATACCGAAAGCTATTTTTTGCTTGAATGATAGCGGGGTTTTAATATTTAAATTTGGATGTAGCTCTTTACATATTCTAGCTAAATTTTCATGTGCTATAGTAAAGTTGATTTCTTTATTAGCAACCATTTCAATTAAATCCTCCGTTATAGGATCATTTTTAAAAGATTTCACAAAGATTTCCGCTCCAATTTCTTCCTGTAAGCAAATAAGTCTTCGGTGAAAGGCAGAATTCTTTCTAACAAAAACATTTTTCTGACTCATGTCCATCGGTTCTTTGATAACACTATCAGAATTTCGTTGAATCAATACCTGATGGGTAAAATAATAAGGATCGGTATAGTTAATTACTTGTTTATCCTTTAATGAAATTGCTAAATTAGCAGCGATTAGATCCCCTTCTCCATCGTTCAAAAAACGTTTAAAATCTTTAGCATCGGAGACAACTTTAATCTCAAGAGGAAGACCTATAAACCGTGCAAAAGTATCTAGAATTTCATATTCAAACCCCATCTTCTTTCCTCTGTACTCAAAGTAGGACATTGAACTATTTTCAAAAAGGACTGTTAGTTTGCCTTTTTTTCTAATTTCTTTTAAATCAATTGAAACAACCTTGTCTTTTTTAAGTTTGGTACAACCAAATATGAACGAACTTAAAAAAAGAATAATCACAAATTTATTTAGCATACATTATTTCAAGTCATCCCCTTACGTTTTGAATTTAAAAAGGTTACATTATTTTTTTGGTTAATTCAATAATAAAATGCATATTTGAATCTAAATAAGTTATTATTATGAGTAACGAACAAAATGAAATTTACTCTAAAGTAGTTCGCGCCGGAAAAAGAACTTACTTTTTTGATATTAAATCGACTAAAGGAAATGATTTATATATCACATTGACAGAAAGTAAAAAGACGTTCAATGACGAAGGTGACGGCAACTATCAGAAACACAAGATTTTCCTATACAAAGAGGATTTTGAGAAATTCCGAGAAGGATTGGATGAAGTTCTTCAGAAAATTGAAGAATTAAAAAACAATTAGATTTTTTTAAAGTTTTTTCTTTTTATTAAAAAAATAAGTTATATTTGCACTCTCAAATACAGAGGGAGTTTAGCTCAGCTGGTTTAGAGCATCTGCCTTACAAGCAGAGGGTCGGGGGTTCGAATCCCTCAACTCCCACAAAAGAAACCCAGTAAAACAAAGCGTTTACTGGGTTTTTTGTTGGAATATAGTTTGGTTTTGGATTTTGAAAATTTGTAGCAAAATGCCCAAAATAAGCCTTAAAACAACTTCAATTCATTGTTTACTTGCAAATTTTTAGATGGCACAGTATTTAATAATCAATCAAAAAGTTGGGATTATTCCTTATTTTTCTTTCTCTACTCTTACTTAAATACATCAGGAAAGTCAGTTATTATTGCATCAACTCCAAGATTCATCATCTTTTCCTTTTGTTTTAAGTCATTTACAGTCCAAGAAAAAAGCTTGATGTTTTTTTGATGTAACTGATTTGCACTTCTATTATTGATGGTTGGGTAAAACATTCCAAGTGCATATGGCTTGAAAGATAATTTTTTCAGGAAATTATTTGAGGATTTCGGCAAATAGGTAAGATAAACAAGTGGATATGAAGGATCTTTTTTATGGATTTGTTCTAGAATTTCAGCATCGAAACACATGATTCGGATGTTCGATTTATATTTAAAATTTTTAAGCTCATCTAGAATAATATTACTGTATTCATCTGGTTCAGGTTGCGAAACATTATATTCTTTGAATTCTGATTTCACCTCAAACAAGATAATTGTATTTATCAAATTTACTTCAGTAAAAAATGTCTGCAATAAAGGTTTAACAGATTTGATTTTGAATTGATCGGGGAATTTTGAATGAAATTTTGTTCCACAGTCAAAAAGTTCAATCTCCTTTTGATTTAAATGATAGATATTAAAATCACTTTCATTTTTGATTTCTTTTCCAATTGAATCCAGACAATACTCTTTCTGAAAAAATGGTTCATGTGAAATAACAAGCTGTTTGTCTTTGTTCACAACGACATCCAATTCAATCCCTGTAATTCCAAGTTCAATGGCTTTTTGAAAACCCAAAATACTATTTTCAGGAAACTTTCCACGAAAACCTCTGTGACCATAAATTTCAGGCTGATTCAACTGTGCTTTTATAATTTGAATGTATAATAGAAACCCGAAAATCAGAATTTTTCTCAATGAATTATTATTCAAATGTAAGTTTTGTTATTATTTCCTTCTCGTCCGGAAAATGCCTTAATAATTCTGTTGAATTCAACAATTCGAAGTCTTCAAAATCAAAACCTGGAGCAACAACACACGATACAAGACTGAAACCGCCCTCCTCCTCTACTGAGCTTCCAAAAATGGTGTTTTTTGGAACTACATGATGGAATTCTTCACCATTTTCAAGAATTGGACCCAACTTTAATTTGACGTGACCATGCTCATTTAATAAATGAACTGTTAGCGAATCTCCTGCATGATAGAACCAATGTTCATCACTCTTTATACGATGAAAATGAGAAACATTATCAGACGTTAGTAGAAAATAAATTGAAGTCATCAATGAACGATTTCCATTAATACTTTCAATTGAACGGTATGTTTCCTTATAAAAACCGCCTTCCGGATGAGGTTTTAAATTCAGTTTATCAATATAATAATCTATTTTTCTATTCGATTGGTCCATGTTCGAAATTTTGCCCGTTTCCTCCGGTATTTGGAATAAAATACTTCAAGTCGATTGAAAGGAAAGATCCACTAACTGAACCATAATTATCAACTTCGTATGAACCATTTTTATAACGAGAAACTAAATCAAATAATGGGGATGTTTCAATTCTCGCACTTCCTCCAAGATAAAAAATACCAGCGTTTTTTGTTCTAAATTCAAAACCTAAATTGCCTGTTAAATCTAAATTTACCTTTTTATGAATACTTACCAATCCAATATTGAAAAATTGATGTTTTCCTGCAGGATTATTTATTACACCAACGCTTGACGGTTTATAGCAAATGGCAGGACCTAATGCCGCATTCATGAACCATTTTTTTGTCAATTTAATATAAAATAAGGCGTTAACTGGAACATCATACTGAATAAATCCAAAATTAGTAGCAGTTGACACATTGGAATCAGCCACGCTCATTTCAACATGATAATAACGTTGATTAAAATTGATTCCTGTTTCGATTCCAATAATATCAGATAAGGCAACCCTAACAACTCCACCAAACGAATATCCAACTTTTTGACTGATTGTAACATCATAGCCCTGATTACTCAAACTCAAACTCGATTGTCCTATGTATTTAGTTGGAAATAATGGTTTTAATTGAAAACCAAAATAACTCGGAAATCTACTATCATTTCCTAACTGTGCATTTGCTGCAGAGATTGAAATAATACAAAAGTATAAATAGACAAATTTCATTTAATCAATAACGCATTATTTCGAAATCCATTGTGTGTTGTATTCCAATGGTTTTCTGTGAGATTCAGGCCAATCTATTTCAGGGTAACCAATGTAAAATAATCCCAAACATTTATCTTTTGATCCCAATCCTAAAAATTCATTCATCTTTTCAGAATAGATTAATTTAGGTGTTGCCCAGAATCCTCCCAAACCATAAGCAGTACAAGTTAAATACATATTTTGAATAGCGCAAGCAACTGCTTCAATTTCTTCTAATTCCAAAATTTTCTCTGAATCCTGTCTTTTCATAGAAACCGCAATTACTGTTGATGAAAGTAAGGGACGACGAATTAATTTGGCAAGTTTTGAGTCATTTTGATCTTCCTTAGCGGTTAAATCTTGGTAGGTTTTTCCTAAAAATGAACTAAGTGTCTGCAATCCTTCTTCCATAAAGACATGAAAGCGCCAAGGTTGCGTATTACCATGCGTTGGAGCCCATTGAGCATTATTTAATATAAGTTCAATTTGTTCTTTATGTACTTTTCTTTGAGAAAATTGTTCCGGATAAATAGTTCTCCTATTCTTAATTAATTCACTTATTTCGGACAAATTAAATCGCATAATAAAACTTTTTGCAAAGATATTTAAACAGAACGATAAAGGACTCAAGTTATTTGCAATAAACTGTCAAAGATTCATCGGCTTTTGATAATCCTAAACTGCTTGCTTTTTTCAAATCAGCACAACATCCTTTTAAATCACTGTTTATTCTACGTATTAATGCGCGCATGTAATAATAATTTGAATTTTCACTATTGAAAGAAATAGCAGTATTTAAATCATTAATTGCGTTTTTATAATCGTTTAAACTAAAGTAAATAAAAGATCTTACGGAGTAAATGTGAGCAATAGTTACACTGTTCTCATTCGCTTTCTGAGCAGCATTTAAACCCAATTGTATCC
>CANGLG010000092.1 GCA_947454395.1 Flavobacteriales bacterium | reverse complement strand
GTCACTCACAATTAGTTCGTCCTTTGCGGTTTGAAACAGCACGATATGCACCTACAGCAGAAAGTGGAGGTTATTCAAAATCCGGTGAATTTGTCTATGACCATCCATTCCAATGGGGTTCTAAACGAACTGGTCCAGACTTAGCACGTGAAGGTGGAATTAGAGGTAACATTTGGCATTATCAACATATGATTCGTCCGAAAGATATTTCACCTGGATCAATTATGCCTGCTTACCCTTGGATGCGCGAAGATAAATTAGATATAAGTCTTTTAGAAAAGAAAATTAGAGCGATGCAAACATTAGGTGTTCCTTATCCAAAAGGATATGATAAAAAAGCGCTTTCCGATTTGAAAAAACAGGCTCATTTAATAGCTGAAGATATTGTTAATAACACACAAAAAGTAGCTCTAAATGGAAAAAATAAAGATGCCGCGATTAAGGAAATAGAGGATAAAGAGGTTATTGCAATAATTGCCTATTTGCAGCGATTAGGATCTGATGTAAAAGTAAAAAAATAGAGCTATGTTACGTTTCATACAACACAATTTAACGAGTATAGTCAACGTAGAATGGTATCCTATTTTCTCGTTGGTTGTCTTTACAGCTTTTTTTCTGCTCGTTATTATTAGAGTTCTAAGAATGTCAAAAAATAACATTTCAGAATTAAGTGATTTGCCATTTGAAAAAGAAGATCAACAATTCATTAAAAATACAAATTATGAAAAGTAAAGGTTTAATTTGGTTGGTAGTTGTACTTGTTACATCAATAAATTTCTCATTACTCGCTGAGGATGGTGGAGCGTTGTTCAAATCACGTTGCAACACATGTCATCAAATTGATAAGAATTCAACAGGTCCAAAATTACAGGGAGCAAAACAAAAATGGACAGACGCAGGTGAAGGAGAACTCTTGTATCAATGGGTGATGAATTCTTCCACTTTAATTAGTTCGGGTAAAAGTTTAATGGCAAATGAAATACAAAAATTCAGTCCGACAGCCATGCCAGCTCAATCCGTTTCAAAAGAGCAAATTGATGCAATTTTCAATTATATAGATTCATACCAACCTCCAGTAGTAGTAAGTGATACAACCGCAATTGCTGGAGCTCTTTCTACTGAATCTAAACCAGACTATAATTATAACCTTTCGATTTTCAATTGGTTGTTGTTTTTAACAGCAATATTGATTGTTATTATAATTGTATTATCCGGAACAATTATCACTTTGGTAAAATCCGATTATTTTAAAAATAAACTTGCAGAAAAGAACAATTTGAAAAATATATTAATTCTTATTTTGACTACTGGAACTATGTTCTATACCAATAATTCATTTGCTTTAGAATTCATGCAAGCAGGTGAGGCTGAAAAGGGAACACCTTGGTTATTAGTCGAAAGTATGGACTTATTTGGTTTATTGACAATTGATATCGTTCTATTAGTAGTTGTATTGTATTTACGTCATCTTTTCAATCAAATGATTGCGATGACAAAAACACAAAAAGAACTCGAAGTTGCGCCACCAACAGCAGAAGCATTAAAGAAAATTAATACCATTTTGACAGATGCTGTTCCAATTGAAGAAGAATACACAATACTTCTTGAGCACGAATACGATGGAATTCAAGAATTAGATAACAATTTACCACCTTGGTGGGTTTGGGGATTTTTCGCGACAATTGTTTTTGCATTTATCTACATAATAAATTATCATGTACTTGGAGTCTATGATTTACAAGATGATCAGTATAATAAAGAAATGATAACAGCTAAAAAAGAAATCGATGCATATCTTTCTAAAATGGCCATGAATGTGGATGAAACGAACGCCACAATAATAACCGAAAAATCAAATTTAAATTTTGGAAAAGGGTTATTCGAAACAAACTGTGCTTCTTGCCACAAATCAACCGGAGAAGGTGATGTTGGACCAAACTTAACAGATGATCATTGGATTTATGGGTTTGATATCAAAGACGTGTTTTTAACAGTTAAAAAGGGCCGACCGAATGGAATGCCCGAGCACGCCTCAAAATTAAATCCAATTCAAATTCAACAAGTTTCTTCCTATGTTCTTTCTTTGCCTTATATAAAAGGAACGAAAGGTACACAAGGAGATATTATTGAAAAATAAATTAACCGATGTTGTATGAGTGAGCATGAAGAGGCTTTCCGAGACAGGATTGCCACAGTGAATGAGAAAGGAAAAAGAGTTTGGATTTTTGCAAAAAAATCTACTGGAACTTATTACAACAAAAGAAAAATTGTAAGTTACTTTTTATTGGCACTATTATTTGGTGCCCCACATATAAGAATTGGTTCTGAACCATTCTTACTTTTCAATGTCATTGAACGAAAGTTTGTGATTTTGGGCAAAGTATTCTGGCCGCAGGATATGTATTTATTCGCTGTATTATTGATCATTGGTGTCGTTTTCGTTATTCTTTTCACGATCATATATGGGCGATTATTCTGTGGCTGGGTTTGCCCTCAAACAATTTTTATGGAAATGGTATTTCGAAGAATTGAATATTGGATTGAAGGAGATTGGACCGAACAAAAAAAACTTAATAGTGAAGCATGGAGTGCTAACAAAATCTTTAAGAAATCCTTAAAACATTTTATTTTTTGGGTGATTTCATTTTTCATTTCAAATACTTTTCTAGCCTACATTATTGGTTCAGATGAACTTTGGAAAATTCAAACTGATCCTATTGGAAAACATTTGGGCGGTTTTATGGCAATTATTATTTTTACTTATGTTTTTTATGGCGTTTTCGCATTCCTACGTGAACAAGTTTGTACTACGATATGTCCGTATGGAAGACTTCAGGGTGTCTTACTTGATAAAAATTCGATGGTTGTAGCCTATGATAATATTAGGGGAGAAAACAGAGCGAAAATTCATAAAGGAGAAGATAGACAAGCCGCCAGAAAAGGAGATTGTATTGATTGCTCACAATGCGTCCATGTTTGCCCCACCGGAATAGATATACGCTTTGGAACACAATTAGAATGCATTAATTGTACTGCCTGTATAGATGCCTGCGACCATATGATGGAAGCGGTTGGACAAGAAAAAGGTCTAATTCGTTTTGTTTCTGAAAATGGAATAAAAAATAGAACCCCATTTCAATGGACTAAAAGAGTAAAATCCTATACTGTTCTGTTAATAGGACTAATCATTTCATTAGCTTTATTGTTAATATCTCGAAAGGACATAGAAACTATATTAATTCGGCAACGCGGTTCGACATATCAAGTAACCGAAGACAATTTGGTAAGTAACATCTATGAAGTCAATTTGATTAACAAAACCCATAGTTCAAAAAAAATCACATTTGGTATTAATGAACATAATGCAAACATAGAGAAAATAGGTGAGCCAATCATTTTAGAAGGAGGAAAACAAGTTAAAGAACGACTTTTAGTTAAAATGTCAAATGGCCAACTTACTTTAGGAAAAAGAATCATTAAAATCAATGTTTTCGCAAATGGAAAATTGATTGAAACTGTAAAAACAAAGTTTATTGGACCAATTTTATAAATTATGATTTTTAGAAACGGAATTATTATTGGAATGATTGCTTTCATTATTTTCATCGTATCGATGGTATTAGTGCTAAATTCAAAAGGTTCTGATTTAACAACAGATGACTACTACCTTAAAGAAGGTACTTTTGAAAGTGAATTAAAAGCAAGAAGATTAGCAATCGAATTTAACAATCCATTATCAATTAAAATTTCTGATAATAATATTATCTTTCTATGCGATAATAAAACAAAAGTGACTGATTTAATGGTTGAATTTACAAGAATGAATAATAAAAATTTGGATAAATCAGTTTCGATAGACAAACTCCCTTATGCTATACCTGTGAAAAATTTTGTCAAAGGGAATTATTATATTAAAAGCATTTATAAAATTAAAAATCAGTCACTCGAACAAGACACAAGTATTGTTCTAAAATGAATTCAGTCGTTGTATCAGGATTTATTATTGGTTTAGCTTCTAGTCTACATTGTATTGGAATGTGTGGACCATTAGCACTTGCGATTCCTTTAGATTATAGAAACACAAAAAAACAAATTTCAGGATCAATTCAATATAACACAGGTAGAATAGCATCCTATTCGTTTTTAGGATTAATAGTAGGTCTTGCCGGGGTTAGTCTTAAATTGTTAATTACATTTCAAATTATTAGTATTGCTTCTGGTATATTAATGCTCTTATTTGCCACAAATAAATTCACTCAAAAGTTATCAATTCTAAGAAAAATCAATAATTTTTTATTTTCCGTTATCTCCAATTTATTTGGAAAAATAAGAAAAAGCCAATCGAGTTTCAAACCTACATTATTTGGAATTGTTAATGGATTATTGCCTTGTGGAATGGTTTATATTTCAATAATGAATGCACTTACAGCAGAAAATCTTCTTTTTTCAATACTATCTATGACTGCATTTGGTGTTGGCACATTTTTTACCATGTTTTTTATACCAATATTGTACAACATTAGTTCTTTAAAAAATAAATTTCAAAAGCTAACACCAATTGTTCTGCTAATCGTTGGACTTGTGTTAATTTTAAGAGGAATGAATCTTGGAATTCCTTTTATAAGTCCTGAAATTCAAATTGAAAAAGTAAACAAACATTCTCTACCTTCAATAAATTGCTGTAAACCGTATAAATAAAAAAGACTGCCTTTCAGCAGTCTTTTTTATGAATTAGTTGTGTTAATTACATTTTAATAAACTTAACAGATTCAACTTGTTTACCACTTACAAATTTCACAATGTAAGTTCCGTTTGAAATATCATCACAATCAATAAATAATGTATTATCTCCCGCAGATAAATTTTTCTTGCTAATTGACTTAACAAGTCTACCAGTTATTGAATATACATTAACATCTACATCACCCGTTTTAGCCAATTGGAAACTTAACGTAGTGCTTTCATTTGTTGGATTTGGGAAAGTCTTCAATTTTGTTTTAAAGTTTGCAGCTGAAGAAGAACTTGAACTATTTTCATTGATTCCCAAATATGCAGCTGAACTCCAAATACCACGACCGTAAGTACCAACATATATTTCACCTGGTCTGTAGCTTCCTTCATCAAAAGTTCTCCATTGCTGACGAACTTCAAATACAGGTGTTCCCTCAAACCCAGCTGAAGCATTTTCCCATGAAGCCCCTCCGTTTTCAGAAACGAAAACACCACTTGAAGTACCAACTACTAAAATATCAGAATCAGCTCTGTCAATAATTCCATCATAACAAGCTACTCCCGGATTCGTTATAGAGCCAAGAGCAACAGAGTTCAATGATGTGTTTGTTGCTGTTGAGGCATTTGTAGTTCTTTTGTTTGTTCCAGAAAAACCAGCTAATAATAATAAATCATTTGAATTATTAGGATTAATCGCTATACCTTCATATGATGCTGCTGAAATTTTAGTTTGAGAAGTTGCACTAGGAGTTGCCGTTGAGGTTCCTGTTCCAAATGCTACTTTTGTAACGAAATTCGGATCTGAAGAATAAATAGAGCCTAAACCTGATATTCTGGTAACACCTGATCCCGTGGCTACATACAAGTGATTTAAATCTCTTGAAAACTCTGCATCGAAATTACTGTTGAAATTACTTCCTCCGGAATTTGGTCCTCCAATACCTCTAGCAATACAAACCCAAATAGGGTCAGCTGCCGAAAGTCTTAAGGCGTCACGAGTCCCCCATAATTCACCATTATTCGCGTTAACATACACTAAAAACCAAGATTGATAAGGATCTTGAACGGATAATGTATCCCAAGATATGTTATAAGCAACAGTGTCAGTGCCCATTGGATAGATTTCATTAGTTACATTATTTTTACCATAATTAACCCCTCCTGAAGTTAAACTTGGGTCATAAAATAAGGTGTCATCAAAATAAAGATTTGTCTGAGTAACATAACTAATTGTATCCCCGGATGACAAACTTGCGATTCTAATAACATCTCCAGCGTCATAGTTTTTTGTTGTAACGAATGTTACCGAATCTTCAGAATTCAAATCGTAATTCTCGGCTAAAATAAACTCAGTATGAAAAGGGTGAAAATTACTACCATCCGTTCCTGCTGGGTCATATGCATTTGGAAGTGTTGGAACAAAACTTGTCCATGTTTGACCTTTGTCTCCAGATCTTGATATAGAGTTATAATAAACTGAAGAGAACATAACTTTAGGATTAAAGAAGGATATTTCACATTCAAAACCATCACCTCCATTAACCTCTCTGAATTCTTGGAAAGTTGATAAAGTATGATCATTGTATGTAGTACCATTATCTTGTGCTCCTCCCATTACAGCTCCATTTCTGTCAAATGCAATTCCATAAAACTGAGTTACATTATAACCTCTGTTTGCAGGAAACCAATTAACTCCGTCTTCAGTAATACCAATTCCACCATCATTACCAACATATAATCTATTTGAATTGTCCCATTTCATTTCGTGATTATCTGCATGAACATAAATTGAAGAACTTGGAGAAACAAACCACTGACTCACTTTTTCAAAACCTCCAGATGGTCCAGATAGAGGATCGTTAACCGTTTGTTTCCATTTCCAAATATCAATACCTCCTATTAATATTTCTTCTGGATCATCATGTTTAACTGTTAATACAGAACCATATGTTCCTTGATCTCTGTAAATATCAAATTCATCAGGAGGACCTGATGCACCAACAAATTGATTCCAAGTAACACCATTATCTTGAGAAACATGCATTCCTAATAGATTTGAACTTGTTCTTACAGCGTAGATAGTGTAAATATTATTTGAATTTTTCACATCAGAAATAGCATATTCGATTCTTCCTGCACCTGATGGCACTAAATTATTTGTAATCGAACCTGATTTATCACTAAAAGAATTTCCTCCGTCTATAGAAACGTATGTTTTCTTTGAACCAAAAGCTGCTACAATCAATTGACCGTCTTTTGATATTTTGAGAGCTGAACAAGCACCAGAAGAAACAGGAGTAGATGATAAAGATGGATCACCCAATTTCCATTTTTTCAAACCTTGAGGTGTAGCTAACCAAACGTAATTGTCAACATCTGAACTTACTATTTCCGTACAGCTCGAAGTACCAGGAATAACAGACCATGTTTGACCAAAATCAGTTGTATACCACACACCATTTCCATCCCACTGAAACTCTTGATCTGAACCTGAAGCTATGAACAAGGTACCATCAATCGTTTGAGTCATACTAGAAATAAATGGACTTGCTCCAGCTGCCATGTAAGAATCAACACGCTCCCAATAATTTCCTTCGTTATTAGAAACAAAAATACCACCGGATACACCACCTGCCCAAACGCGATTATTGTTTGTTCTGTCTACTTGAATAGCACGCGTACGACCACCAATATTATCGGGACCTTGAGGTTCAAAAGCAATTGCTTTTGATTTTTTCATTTTCGAAATCTGGCTATTGATTAAAGCCAGTTTTTCACTAGAAATTGGCTGACCAGTAGACACATCAACATAACGTGCTTTCATCCAAGCTAGCGCTTCATCGGATGATTGCTCTTCCATTGATGAAAGTTGCTTTTTGGAGTATTGACCTCCTATTGAATTAAAATCCAAAAAACCAATTGTTCCGACCGCAAAAACGCTTGCAAGCACCAAAGAACCAATAAGATATATTTTTTTATTCATAACAATAATATAAAACTGTTCACAATATCGAGAGCCAAGATAATGATAATTTTAATAAAACATTGAAATCAGAATAGATTGTTTGCATTAAACTAATAATTTTAACATAATTCTTTCAAATTTAAAAAAGATGCTTCTCAGCGTGATAAGAAGACCTAACCAATGGACCACTTTCAACATATCTGAAGCCCATATCTATTCCTGTTTGTTTATAAAAATCAAATTTATCTGGAGTTATAAATTCTGAAACCGGTAAATGTTTAATTGTTGGTTGTAAATACTGCCCTAAAGTCAAAATATCAACACCAACATTTCGGAGATCCTGCATAGTTTCCAATACCTCTTCTTCAGTTTCTCCAAGTCCAAGCATAACACCCGATTTAGTTCGCATCCCTCCTTTTTTCAAACGGAATAAAACTTCAAGACTTCTATCATATTTTGCTTGAATTCGGACTTGTTTTGTCAACCGTCTTACCGTTTCTAAATTGTGGGATACGATTTCGGGAGCAACATCAATTATTACCTGTAGATTATCCCATTTTCCCGCAAAATCAGGAATAAGAGTCTCCATAGTTGTTTCTGGTGACTGCTGACGAATTGCCCTCACTGTTTGTGCCCAAATATTCGAACCTCCATCTTTCAAATCATCGCGATCAACAGAAGTGATAACAGCATGTTTAACCCCCATTATTTTCACACTGTTAGCAACTCTTCCAGGTTCAAATTCATCAACTTGTTCTGGTCGACCGGTTTGAACAGCACAAAATCCACAAGAGCGCGTGCATATATTACCTAAAATCATAAAAGTCGCTGTTCCTTCCCCCCAGCACTCTCCCATATTTGGACAGCTTCCACTTTCACAAGAT
>CANGLG010000091.1 GCA_947454395.1 Flavobacteriales bacterium | reverse complement strand
CATGAATAAAGTCTCTCTTTGGATTTGGATTTTGGATTTTAATATTAGTAACACCTGATTTAACTTGTTCTAAAATGGATGAAACAACAAATTCTGCTGAATGTCCCTCACCATATAAATTGAAAGGCCGGAAAATTATATATGGCACTTTATGATCTCTAAAATACGCGAAGCAAAGTTCTTCACCAATTAGTTTTGATTGTGCATATGGATTATGAGCTGAAACAGGATGTGATTCAGTAGTTGGAATTTCAGCGGATTTGCCATATACATAAGAACTAATAAAAATTATTTTTCCATTATTCTTTCTACACCATTCTAAACTTTCAATGAGCGAACCGATATTGTTTGAGTAAAATTCACCCGGTTTTTCGAACGATGCTGTGACAGATGTAGTTGCAGCTAAATGAATAAGTGTGTTTTTTTTAGTTGAATCGACTGTGACATCTTCTAATTTCGCTCCAGATTTCAAATCAATGCCGTGAAAAACATTTTTTTTTTCAGTCAATAATTGTTTTAGGTTTTTACCTATAAAACCCTCACTACCAGTAATTACAATAACTGAATTTTGATTATTCATTTGAAAACAAATTGTAAATTTTTTTTGGTTGAAAGGTAGTTCGAATTTTATTTATTTGTTTGCATAAAAAGCCTTTATTTCCAAATCTGAAAATTAACTTTGAGAGGAACAAATTCCATTTAGTATTTAGTATGTATTTACGTTTACCATATTTTTTAGAAAATTCTAAAATCACATTTAAGTAGTCAATTTGAATAGCCGACAAGACTTCATTTGATTTTAAGGTACTTAGGTTTTTATTATGTTTTCTGTAAAACACATAGATATTATCTGAAAATTGAATTTGTTTTTTTTCTGTCAGAAATCTCAAATGTAGACCAATGTCTTCCATGTTTTTGAATCGCTCATCGAATAAACCTGCTTGCGTAATAAAACTTGTTTTATACAAAAAACCAATTGCTGGGTAATGATAACCATTCAAGAGATATTCAATTTGATGGTTAATAGAGTCTAATTTTTGGGTTATTTCATTTCTAATAATAATCGTATTTGGATTTATATTTTCACCAAACCAATTTACTTTTCCAAGAATAATCTCCGATTCTGGAAAATTTGAAATGTCTTTTTTAATGTATTCTATGGCATTTTCAGCAAGTTTGTCATCTCCAGCAAGACCTTTAAGATAGTGTCCCTTAATGTAAGAAAATGTTTTTTGTTTGTTTTTTACAACACCCTGATTTTCAATAGCTGTAAGCAAGGTTACTTCCATGAATTTCGAGTCGTTTTCAGAAATCCATTCTTTTATAATATCTACAGTTTTGTCTTCAGAACAATCATCACTAATTACTATTTGTATATCTTTTCTTGCTTGCTTTGAAATACTTTCAAGTGTCTCTAAAACATATTTTTCAGAATTGTAAGTTAAAACTGTAATTGTCAAAAAACAAGCACTCATCGTTTTCTAAGAATAAGTTTTTTGAATTTTGGGGTTAACCCCATCTTTTTGATTTCAAAATAGGATAATGCAATTGAAAGGATTAAAAACAAAATCCCTGATAAACGCATTAAATCATTGGTAAAATATACAAAATAAAAGCAGCCACTCGCTAATGTCACGTGAAATAAGATACTGATTTTGGAACTAGAATTGAAATCAAAGCCATACCATCTTTTACAAAGATAATGGGTCTGTAAGGTATAATACATATAGCCGATGAGGTAGGTTATACCCAATCCGTTCAGACCCCAATATTTATACCCTAAAATCGAAATACTTAAGGTGAAAACAATCGATATTACTTCATTTAACAAGAAACGTTTATTGTTTCCTTCACTAAGAATCATATAAGATTGTGTCCAGCTGATGAGTTTAAAAAAAGTACCCATAAGTGACCAAGCAATCATCATGGTGATTAAAATAAATTTTTTACTGAATAATGCAATAATAATATAATCATTGAGAACGAAGTAACCACAAATTAAAGGTGTTAAAAGTGTCAATCCAAAAATGAGTTGCTTATTAACAAGTTCAAAGGAAGCTTTTTTATCTTTAAATTTTTCTGCAAGACTTGGATAGTAATCGTTACTCATAATGGTGAAAATCATACCCAGATACGTGTTGATTAAAACGAATCCTGCGTGGTAAAGACCGACTTCTGCAACACCTCCTTTTTGTTCAATATATATTCTAATAACAAGGGCTTTTATTAATGTGAATATTGAAGTCAAACTAAGCATTAGTCCAAGTATTAACGTTGGTTTAGCTTCCATTAAACTTTCTTTATAGGTGAAATTAACCTTTTCATATTGAATGTCTTTTGTAAAATAGCGGCTTCTCAAAAATGAAACAACCGAACTAAGAAGTAGGGTAGGAACAATGGCTTTATTTCCAAATAAGTAGTAAAGAGGAATAGATAATATTAATCCAACTAAAGCACCCGTCATGTTTGCATTCGCTAATTTTCTATTTAATCGTAACCCGCGCAACAAAATAGTATTACCAACAGTTAATTGATTAAATAATATGGAAATTCCAAGCCAAATGAACGAAATTGTAAAAGAATAATTTCCAAAAACGGATAGACTTAAAATAGGTGAAAATACAATAGTTACAACAGTTCCCAAAATACCAGTAAGCCAAACTATTTTTTTTGTGAGTGAAACAGTTCTGGCTATTTTTTTTGCATCACCTTCACTATTACTTTGTGCAAGATCTTTAATAGCACTTGTTCCAAGTCCAAAACCGGTAACTGTGCCGATTAAATTTATTGAATTTGTAAATAGCGAAATTAATCCATAACCTTCTGTACCTAAAAACACAGCAATGAATTTTGTTCGAACAATATTCAATAACATAACTACTACCTGTGAACTGCCAAAAATCCATGTGGATTTAGCAATGTCTTGGTACATGTTTTTATCTTTTGTCAAGATTAATTATTGAAGAAAGAGATTATATTCTCACAGACAAATTTAACTTGTACATCAGAAAGTGTTGGTGACATAGGTAGACTCAAAACCGTATTGTGAATTTCTTCCGTAATTGGTAGAGATAAATGATTGAATTCCTTGTAAGCATTCTGTTTGTGCGGCGGAATAGGGTAGTGTATCAATGATTGAATTCCTTTCTTTTCTAAAAAAACTTTTAGTTCTTCGCGTCTTTCAGAACGGATTACATACAAATGGTAAACGTGATTTATAAACAATCCTGGCAAGTTTACTGGTAACTCTTTTAATTCATTTTCATAAATGGATGCAATTTCTTGTCTTCTCTCATTGTCTTCATCTAATTTTCGAAGTTTAATTCGAAGGAATGCTGCTTGAATTTCGTCGAGACGACTATTTAGCCCTTTCAGTTCATTGAAATATTTTTTAGAACTTCCGTAATTTGATATGACTCTGACTTTTTCAGCTAAAGCATCATCATTTGTTGTGATAGCACCACCATCACCTAGTGCTCCAAGATTTTTACCAGGATAAAAGCTGAAACCAGCTGCATTTCCTAGATTTCCGCACATTTTTCCGGACATATGAGAACCTATACTTTGAGCGCAATCTTCAATGACAAGTATTCCCTTTGATTTTAGACCGTTATAAAACGATTCATCCCAAGATAAAAGTCCATATAAATGAACATGCAGTATTGCTTTTGTTTTTGATGTGAAATGAATTTTAGATGAATCTAAATTATAATTGTTTAAATCTGGTTCAACAAAAACAGGAACGAGATCATTTTCAGTTATTGCCAAAATACTGGCAATGTATGTATTTGCAGGTACAATGATTTCATCTCCTTTTTGCAATAAACCCAATTCAATATATGCTCTAATTATAATACGAAGGGCATCAAGTCCGTTTGCTACTCCAACAACATGTTTGCACCCCAAATAATTAGCTAGTTCTTTTTCAAAATGTGAAACTTCTTCACCAAGAATAAAATATCCGTTTCGAACAATGTTTTGAAAAGCAATTGTAAATTCCTTTTCAAACCTAGAGTTTATTGCATTTAAATCTAAAAATGGAATCACTTTATTTTTCGAATAGGAGTTCCAACATAAATTCCTTTTTCACTTATGTTCTTATTTACAAATGAATTTGCGCCAACAACTAAATCAGAACCTATTTTTGTGTTTGGAGCAATGGTTGAATTTGCTCCTATATATGTGTGTTTACCAACTGTTGTACCATGAATAGTTACTCTTTCATGTGTTGATCCGAGCGTTATAACATTAGGTCCAAGAAAACAGCCTTCTTCTAACAATACATCGCTAGTCAAGATGACACCGTATTTTAAAGTGACACTTTTTGAAATGAGGCAAGCGTTTCCTGTCCTTACCTTTCCTTGTAAAATCGATTTTTCTTCTACAATTACATTTTTTCCAATTTCACAATTGTTCCCTACAACAACGTTATTTCCCAATTTAACACCAGCTTCAATAATATTAAAGTTTCCGATTTCAACGTTATCGCCAATTTCAACACTCTCATGTATGATGTTAAATTGACCAATTTTTACATTTAGACCTTGTTTCATATTTAATTAGTTATTTTTTCAATTTGGCAGGAATCCCAATATATGTTTCATTTTCTTCAGTTAAGTTTTTTGTAATAACAGCACCTGCAGAAACAGTTATTCCTTTTTTTATAGTGAGGTGAGGAAGTATGGTAACATTACTGCCAATTACAACTTTGTCTTCAATAATTGCACTTTGTTGTTGTTCTCTTGAAATGTTAATTCGTGGGTTGTTATCATTTACGGAACATACGTGAGCACCAATAAAACAATTTGATCCAATCTGCATTTTTCCTCCAATGTTTGTTCCAGTCATTATTTTAGTATAACTTCCAATTCGAGCATTGAAACTTACTGTTACTGCAGTTCCAACTACAACGTTATTTTTAATCAAAACATTTTCTCTTAAGAACGCTCTATCTGCAAGGTAACAATCCTCTCCAATATCACATCCTGAGTAAATAATTACTTGATCGCAAATAATTGTGTTCTTTCTGATTTTAACTGTTTCAGAAAAATCAAGTAATTTCGTTTGATTACTTCCAGTTGTTGGTTTTTTTCCGATTATACACGATGAACCTATTTTAACGTTTGATTCTATCTCTACGCCAGGGAAAATTATACTGAAAGGACCAATTTCACAAGATTCATGAACTTTAGCACCTTCGTAAATAATAATATCTTCTCCGAAATTATGTTTTATCCTTATCATCTTTGTTTGAAATGAATAAATTGTGCGTAATCATCTATATAGTCTTCTATATTGTATTCCTCAGATGCCATTACCATACATACTGATCCCGATGTGAAGTTTCTTGTTTCGCGCCAAATTCCCTTTTGAATATGAAGTGCCATGTAAGGTCTATCTAAGCGAACAATTTTCTTATTTGTTCCGTCATCAAGCAACACGTCAAAGGCGCCAGAAACAGCAATGACATATTGTTCCAGATTTTTATGAGCGTGACCACCACGGTCTGATCCTCCGGGTACATCATAAATATAATAAACTCGTTTAATATCAAAAGGAATGTTCTTCGCATTTTCAACGAAACTCATGTTGCCAGCACGGTTATTGATTTTATTTAGTTCAATAACATTGCAATGAAAAATTGAACTTTTCATTTATCTGATTGTTGAAAATTGTGAATAATCTCTAATATAATCCTCTTCGTTAAAGGGATCGGAAGACAGAATCATAATTACAGTATTGGTGCTGAAATTTCGTAATTGACGCCAAGTCATTTTTGGAACATGAAGCCCAACATAAGGTCGGTTTAATGTTATTGATTCTTCAGTGATTCCATCCGATGTATAAATTTCAACACTACCAGACAAAGTAATAATTATCTCCTCTTGTGTTTTGAAAGCATGTCCACCTCGAGTCTGCCCACTTGGTACATCATAAATCCAATAAACACGTTGAATTTCAAAAGGGACATGGTCCGGATTTTGAATAAAAGTCAAATTTCCTCTGTCATCTGAGATTTTTGGGAAGTTTATTAAGTAAGGTCTATTAATCATCAAAATTCTATATTATTTAAATCTGATTGCGCTCGTATCAAATCTTCATGTTTTCCAATGTCGTTCCAATATCCATAATGCGTGTAGGTTCTTACCTTTTTTCCGCATGAAATTAAAGCCTCAATGAGGTCTGTTGCATTGAAAAATGAATCTTTGGGAATAAATTTTGTCATTTGAGTTTTAATAAGGTAAAATCCACCGTTTGAAAAATAAGTCATTGTCGGTTTTTCATCTAAACTCGAAACAAAACCATTTTCACTTTCCATGATTGCGTAGGGAATTTCAATTTTATAAGGTATACTCAAAACACTCATGTCGGCACCAGAATCAATAAAATCGATATAAAATGACTCTATGTCTAAATTTGTCAAAATATCTGAATTGCAAATTAATATAGTGTCTTTTTTAAAGTGATTAATTAGATTTAAAGAGCCAATTGTTCCCATTGGTTTTGATTCTTTTAAAAAGGAAAAACTGATTTTTTCAAATTTCTTTTCTTCAATAAAGTCAACTATTTTTTCGCTGAGATGATTTACAGAAATCCAACAATCATTTATTCCAAAATGAGTCAACCGATCAATTTGATATTCGATAATGGCCTTATTTTGAATTTTAACGAGTGGTTTCGGAATGTGCTCAGTCAATGGAAGTAATCTTGTGCCTTTTCCACCAGCCATTATAATTACTTCAATTGGTAAAATTGAATGCTGAAATCTAAAATTTAAAACATCAATTATTTTTTTCTCCTCGATGTCAAGGATTGGAATTATTTTGTAGTTGCTGTTTCGAAGTTGAACAAGAGATTTTAAATCTACCTTTCCTGAAACAATGTATTTAGGATTTGGTTGGATAATTTCAGTTACTAGAGTTTCTAATTTGTATCCTTGAATTAGAGCCCTACGAATGTCTCCGTCTGTTATTGATCCTAATAATTCAAAATTCGCATTTGTAACAAATATTATTGCATCTTGCTTTAATGAATTAAGCATTAAAAGCGCATCGCTAATACTTTTGTCATTTGAGATGAGATGTTTTTTAAAATCTTTCAAACTTTACATCTTTGAATCCAAGTACTTTCCTTTATCTTCATATGAAAACTCAGGAATAAGACTTTGAAATAAGGAAAGAAGTTGGATTTTACTCCAGTTTCCATTTATTTTCATTTCATTAATTGCTTTTTCAAAGTATTCAAGTTCGTCTACTTTACTGTAAGCTTCATTTTTTACAATGCCAATGTTTTTAAACCTTTTTAATTCAAGTTCTTCATTGTTTGTATAAAATTCTTCAAAGTTTTTTTCGCCAGTTGTATCCGAAGTAGAAAAATAACAAGGCCAATATTTTTCGTTTTTGAATTGTCGCATTGAATTTCTAGCTTCATCTTCAGATTCACAAAGTACAGGTTCGTATCCAATGGAATGAAGATAGCGCTCAGCAATTTCTGAAAATGAAGTTAATTGTAATTCTTTATTTTCTACAGGGAAGAAAATATCCCTAGTTTCTCCCAATAAACAAGACATTAAACAAAGTTCTCCTGATTCCTGAGCGGTTAAAAAGTAACGTTTGACATCATTCGGAGCGACAATTGGTTGTCCCTTAAGAATTCGCTGATTGAAACTGTGCAATAAAGAGCCGTCTGAAAAGGCAACGTTTGCAAAACGAGCAGTAGAAATGTTTATGGATTCACTTTTACTGAAAAGAAATTTCTCCATTATTCTCTTTGATGCACCCATTAAATTAACAGGATTTGCTGCTTTATCTGTAGATACGGCAAAGTACTTCCTAGTTCCCTTTTGAATTGATTGCTGAATGGTTTTGTCAGTATTTAAAATGTTAACATCAATCATTCTCATTAAGGTAAAAGGATCTTTTTCACTTCGGACATGTTTTAATGCTGACAAATTAAGAACAAAGTCGAACTTTCCATCGCTTTGTATGAATGAATTATAAATATCCGATCCTATATCCAATGCATATGTCTTGAAATCACCACTGATATAACCAAAAGAACTTCGAATATCACGAACAAGTTCAACTAGGTTGTTTTCACTGATGTCTACAACATGCAATTTCTTTGGATTTCTTTTGAAAATTTCTTTTACGACAGCTTGTCCAATTGAACCTGCGCCACCAAGAATTAGGAAACTGCTATTCGAAACAATGTAATCGATCTCATCAGAATAGCTTGCTATATCAAAAGTGAATAAAGCTTTTTTTCGTCCTAAAATATTAAGCAGATTCAAGATTATGAATTTAAAGTGGCAACATTTTCATAATACCATTTTACAGTTTCCTTTAAGCCGGCTTTCAGAGAATAATTTGGTTCATAACCTAAGAGTAATTTTGCTTTGTCAATTGAAGCAAGGGAATGAGGGATATCTCCTTTTCTGAAAGGGCCATATTCAGGTTCTAATTTTCCAATATTTTCATCAAACTCTGAGAGATTATTTCTGATTTCAAAAAACAGTTCATTTAAGGTTGAGCTTTCACCAAAAGCAACATTATAAACTTCGTTTAGGGCATCTGTTTTATCTG